>JAGBAW010000036.1 GCA_017938725.1 Bacilli bacterium
ATAACAAACAAAAAGAAGTAGTATTAGATGTACCATTAAGCGAAATGACCAAAAAGAATAATTATTACTATGTATTTATAAATGCAGTAGATAATAGTAGTGATAAATTATATACATCTAAGAGGGTTAGATTTAAGTTAAAATAACTAATGTAAATAATGTGTAAAAGGTTACTTCATAGGTAACTTTTTACTTTATAATTTTATAAAAAAATTTTATTATATAATAAAGGTGAATTAAATATATGAGAAGAAAAAGAATAATTTTATTATTAATATGTATATCTTTGATTAGTATTTCAATATTTATATATGCATTAAATAATAATTTTTCCTTATTATATAAATTAAATAGTAATGTAGAATCATCAAATAAGATAGATATTAATAAGGCAAAAGTAATCTGTGGTAAGTGTTCAAGAACCAGTATATACACAGGAAATCCTATAAAACCAAGTATACTAGTTCGTTATAATGGGTCGTCATATGGTTCTGGGAAAAAATTAGTAGAAGGTGTAGATTATAATATAAAATATTATAACAATAAAAATGTAGGTACTGCAAAGATTGAGATAACGGGTACAGGTAACTTTATAGGAAAGAGGGAGGAATCCTTTGATATAGTTCCAGCAGATATATCAAATATAAATTCTATTAAAAACAATAATATTGATAATCAAAAATATACTGGAAGGCAAATAAGACCAAGAGTTATATTAAAACATTATGGTAAGATGATGGTTGAAAATAGGGATTATATTTTAATGTATAGTAATAATATTTCAATTGGTAACGCAGCCATAACAGTTACTGGGAAGGGAAATTATACAGGAACAAGAAAGATTACCTTCTCAATTTCATATGATAATAGTAATACTATACAGAAAGATAATGAAGGGGAAAATAATAATGTTTATTTTGGAACAGTAGAAGTAGAAAAACAAGTATATACAGGTAAAAAATTAAAACCAAGTATGGTTGTAAAGGATAAGGCTGGTAATATTTTAAAGAAGGGAAGAGATTATATAGTTAAGTATTCAAATAATATATATCCAGGGAAAGGTAAGCTAAAGATAATAGGCAAAGGGGATTATATTGGAAGTAAAATAGTAAGTTTTACAATAGAAGATAAATACTTAAAAATATATAATGCACCTATATTACAGTTAGAGGAAAAATATGCTCTTAGTGAGTTTAAAAATATAACGCTGGGAGTTAATGATATAGAAGGAATAAAAAGTATAAAATTGAATGAATCGTCATCAAGAGGGGAAAACATAAAAGACGAAACATTTGATTATAAGAATGATAGTGTAATTATATTGGATACAGGGCAATATAACCTTGATAGAAGTACTATAAGAGACATCACATCATTATTTTATTATAGCGCAACAGATAGAGCAGGAAATAATACTCATTCGAGATTTGCAATAACATCAAAAAAAGATGGAAACATAAGTTTCAATAATGCACCAGTAATAAAAGATATATATTCAAGTAAGAAAAATAATAAAATAATAGTACATTTTGTAATAAAAGATTCAAATGGATTAAGTAAAGTACAATATAAAAAGATAGGAACAAAAGAATATAAATATAAAGTAATGAAGTTAAAAGATAACAAACAAAAAGAAGTAGTATTAGATATACCATTAAGTGAAATGCACAAAAAAAATAATTATTACTATATATATATAAATGCAGTAGATAATAGTAGTAGTAAATTATATACAACTAAAAGGGTTAGATTTAAGTTAAGATAGAGCAATAGCCTCTATTTTTTCTTTACTTTTGTATAAAATTTGGTATAATATATTTGCATTCATTGCTAGAAAGAAGAAAAAAATGTATCAGAGTTTAAGAACTAATGAGCTACCAGATAATTATGTAGTTTTTGATATAGAAACAAGTGGATTAAATCCTGTAAAAGATAAGATAATTGAAATAGGGGCAGTTAAATATATTAATAATAAAAAAGTGGATGAATTCAGTTATTTAATAGATCCAAAAATAAAATTAAATAAAATAATAACGGATGTAACTGGTATTACAGATAATGATTTAATTGGTAAGTATACAATAGAAAAAGTATTGCCCATGTTTTTAGAATTTATTGAAGATTATACAATAATAGGGCACAATGTTAAATTTGACTATGATTTTATTGAATTTAATATAAAAAAGTTACATTTAGAACATATAAAGAACAAAATAGTTGATACGCTATTTTTATCAAGAATAACAATATATGATAGTAAAAATCATAGATTAAAAACGTTAAAAGAATATTTAAAATTAAATTATAACTCACATAGAGCAATAGATGACTGTTTAACATGCAATGCACTATATCAATATTGTAAAAACAAAAAGCAGGGGGATTAGATAATATGGAAAACGAAATAGTAAAGTGTATATATGAGTATATGCAAGGTATAAAAATAAAAGTTAATGAGCTTTCTATGGATAAAGAAATATTTGAAGAACAAATAAAAAGTGATAAAGAACAAAAACAAGATTTAGCGGTAGCATACAATACTTTTTTGTATGAATATAGTATCAAAAAAATTAGTTTTATTATAAAAAGTATAGTTACGCTTGGAATATATTATGGGTTAAAAAAAGATTTTTATAGACGCTTTGAAGTGATATTATCTGGTGCGCTAGATATACTTGAATATCAAATGAAAAATATTACTGAATGTTTACAAATATATGAAATGGAAAAACAAAAAATTGAAAATAATATAAAGTGTTACAATAAATATTATAGTAAAATAGATACGTTTATTTCTTTAATTAATACTATGACAGAAGAGGAAAAACAAAATTTAATTTATAAAATGGAGTAAATTATGACTAGAAATGACTATTTAAAAATTTTAAGAGAAATGCAAAATGAATTAAAAGATATTACTATAGATTTTAAGAAATGTGACGATAATGTAGCTGTACAAGAATTAAAAGATGAGTTAAAAAGTGATAAAAAAAGATATAAGTATACGATTATTATTAGCGGTATTCTTATTGTGATTACATACAATACAGATTATGATATGTTTTTAAATCTATTGTTTGTGTTATTAATTTCAGGAGTGTTTGGTATTGCATCAATAAGCAAAATAGAAAAAGATTTATTAGAAAATTATAAAGTATTAAATAACATAAATGAAAAATGTAAATTAGAAATATCAAAGATAGAAAATTGTATTGAATTTTTTCTTGAAACAAGTGAAGAAGAATTAAGTGAGTATTTAAGTTATAAAATTGGTGGTTAATTACTAGTCTTTTTTTATTTTGTAATGTATAATTATTTAAGGAAGTGATTTGTATGAAACTTGCTAGAAACTGGAGAGATTATAAAATACTTGATATGGATGATGGAATGAAATTAGAATTATGGAATGGTATAATTTTATCAAGACCAGATCCACAAATAATATGGAAAGAAAAACAAAATGAAAAATTATGGAATAAAGCAAATGCAGTATATCATAGAAGTAAAACAGGCGGGGGATACTGGGAATATAAAAAAAATACTAGTGATAGGTGGACAGTTAGTTATAAAGACTTAACATTTAATATTAAATTGATGGGATTTAAACATACTGGGTTATTTCCAGAACAGGCTGTTAATTGGGATTATATGATTGACAAAATAAAACATAGTAATAGACATATTAGTGTTCTTAATTTATTTGCATACACAGGAGGAGCAACAGTTGCATGTGCCTATGCAGGCGCCGATGTAGTCCATGTTGATTCATCAAAAGGTATGGTTTCTTGGGCAAAAGAAAATATAATAAGTTCTAATTTAGAAGATAGAAATGTTAGATTTATTGTAGATGATGTAATAAAGTTTGTTGAAAGAGAGATAAGAAGAGGACATAAATATGATGCAATAATTATGGATCCTCCGTCGTTTGGAAGGGGCGCCAATAAAGAAGTTTGGAATATAGAGGATAGCTTATTTAAACTTATAAAATTATGTGAAGAAGTACTTAGTGATGACCCTTTATTTTTCTTAATAAATTCATATACAACAGGACTAAGTAGAATAGTTTTAGAAAATTTACTAAACATAACTATAAATAAAAAATTTAAAGGAATAGTATCATCAGGTGAGATAGGTCTTCCTATGGAAAATAGTAACTTAATATTACCTTGTGGAATATATGGAAGATGGGAAAAAGATGAATAATTTAAATATATTGTATGAGGATAATCATATTATAGTAGTTATAAAACCATTTAATACCCCTGTGCAAGAAGATTCGTCTAAAGACTTAGATATGCTTACATTAATAAAGAAATATTTAAAAGAAAAATATAATAAACCAGGGAATGTATACCTAGGACTTGTTCATAGACTAGATAGACCCGTATCAGGTGTTATGGTATTTGCTAAAACAAGTAAAGCAGCGTCAAGACTTAGTGATATGATTAGAAGAGATTTATTTCATAAAAAATATTTGGCCATTGTACATGGCAGGTGTAAAGATAAAGATAAATTAGTAGATAAAATAAGTAAAGATAATAAAACATATTCATCTTTTATTGATAATAAAAATGGCAGAGAAAGTATACTAGAGTATAAAACTTTAGTTTATGACAAAGAGAATGATTTATCTCTTATAGATATTAATTTAATAACAGGAAGACATCACCAAATAAGACTTCAAATGAGTAATAATAATCATCCAATTTATGGAGATCAAAGATATGGAATGCAAGAAAAAAAACAAATCGCACTTTTTGCATATAAACTAGAGTTTATTCATCCAGTAACAAAAAATATGTTAACATTCAAATATTTCCCAAAAGAAGATGGGGTATGGAAGATGCTTAAAGAAGTAAAGGAGAAGTTATAATGAAAAATTTATATATCGATTTTGATGGCGTAATACTTGATACATTGCCACCAGTTTATAATTTAGCAAAAAAATTAAATTTAGATTATAAAACTCAAACTAAAGAAATGAGTATGTTATTTTCTAAATTAGATTGGGAAACTTTAATAGAAGAAAGTCCTGATTTAAATGACAGTGTAAATGCTATTAAAAAACTTTCTGAATCAGGTAAGTTTAATATATCTATTTTAACTCATGTAAATTCACTTAAAGAAGCTAAAGCAAAAATTAAATTTTTAGATGACATTACATCTGATTTAACCATAATACCAGTTCCAAAGGATGTACCTAAAACTATGATGACACAAACTATTGGTGCTGTGCTTGTTGACGATTACTCAGGTAATCTAAAATTATGGCAAGAAGCAGGTGGTATTGCTGTTAAATTTACTAAAGAAAAAGAAGAATGTGAATATCTAAATATTACTTCATTAGAAGAATTATTAGATATGTTTGATTAATATGAGGGTAGAAAAATTAGTAGTAGGATTATATGAAGAAAATTGCTACTTTCTTATAAAGGGCAGTAATTTGATTATTATTGACCCGGGTGATGAATTTAATAAAATAGATAAGAAAATAATAGATAATAATCTAAATTTAGTTGCTATATTAATTACACATGCACATTTTGATCATATAGGAGCTCTTGATAGTTTATTAAATAAATATAAAATTCCTGTTTATTATAATAATATAAATAAGGAAATATTATATGATAAGTTAATAAATGTAGTAGAAAATAAATATGAAATCAATAATTTTAAATTTGAGGTAACATATACTAAAGGTCATAGAAATGACTCAGTAACATATTATTTTTATGATGATAATATTATGTTTACGGGTGATTTTATATTTAAAGAAAATATAGGAAGAATGGATTTAGAATATGCATCAATTAATGATATGAAAAAAAGTATAGAAATGATAAAAAAATATCCTGATGATATTATCATATATCCTGGCCATGGTGATAAATCAACCTTGGGATATGAAAAAGAAAACAATTACTATTTTATTTAGAGGGAGATTTTATGTATGAAATTAAGAATTTCAAAAGAAGCTAGAGAAAGATTTTATTCTATAGGAACATTAATGCATAATAAAAAAATATGCTCTAGCAAAACAAGAAATAATAAAAATGCTTAATGAATATCCATATGATGTTGGTGTAAACTTATATTATGCTGATATTCTTTATTTAGAAGGTAATTTTGAGTTAGCACTTGAAATATGTAAAAATTATTTATCAAATAATGCCATAAAATATAAATATGCAAAAATAAATAAGCAATTAGGCAATAATGAAGAAGCTAAGAAAACATTTTTTGAACTATATAAAGATAATGGTAATGTAACAGCATATATAAATATAATTAATATATTAGTTAAAGAATCTAATTATAAATTAGCTTATGATTATCTAGTAAAGTTGGATTCAACTATTATATTAAGTAAAAAAAATGAAGACAGATTAGCTATATTAAGAAGATATATATATCCTGAATTAGTAGATATATTTAAAGAAGATGATAACTTAGAATATTACTTAAAGCAAATAGTAGAATATGATGAATCAAGTGCAAGAGAGTATATAAAAAATTTTTCTAAGACTAATAAAAATTATGTATTTAATAGCAATATTGATTTAGATGATTTATTTAATAAAGCAAAAAAAATAATAGAAAATGAAGATTGTACTTGTTACGATTTATTTGATAAATATATAGTACATGTTCCTTTTGAATCTAAAGCAAAAAACATAAATACAAATTATATAACTATAATTACAAATTTAAATACTAAGGATATTGTATGTATATATCCATCTGAAAATTATAATAAGAACGTAATACAATATAATATAGAGCAAAAGGATAATAAACTAACGCTAGAATATAAAAGAGAAAGTCAAATAGATAAATTTAATAAAAGATATAATAAAAAATAATTCTAAATAATAACTTACCTTCATATATTTTATTGTAAAATTAAGGAGGCAAGAAATATGGAAACAATCAAAGTTTCATCAAAATCTAATCCAAATTCAGTTGCAGGTGCACTTGCAAATGTATTTAGAGAAAAATCATCAGTAGAAATGCAAGCAATAGGAGCAGGTGCTTTAAATCAGGCTATTAAAGCAATAGCAATAGCAAGAGGATTTGTCGCACCTAGTGGAAAGAATTTAGTCTGTATCCCTGCATTTACTGATATACTAATAGACTCAGAAGAAAGAACAGCAATAAAGCTAATTGTGGAAGCTAGATAAGGCTTCTTTTTTTGACTTTTTCATAAAATATGATATTATATATACCTGAAAAGGGTGATACCAATGTCTAATAATACAAATAATGTCAATAAATTGATAAAAAAGCTAGAGGAACAAAAAGAACTATATGAACGTTTTATTAATTGTATGAAAGAGTATAAAAATGTAGATAAAGGTGCCGGGACTATTGATTTGCCAAAAGATTTAATAACTCTATACTATCGGGTTATGAATAATGTTCACTTTGATTTTCTTAAAAGAGCTTTTGTTAAGAGGTATATTGAAAATGAAAGTGAAGTAGAAACTGCACATTTAGATTGGGAAAAAAAGGGACTAAGAAAAATGTATAAATATATTCATACATATGATACCAGTAAGATGGATATTTATACGATAATGGAACTTCATGAGCAATTATATGCATATGCACCAAATAAAGAGTTTGGTGGACATTTTAGAAATATAGATGTGTATTTACCTGGAAGTGGAACCAATCTATCTGAATGGCGTAGTATAAGATATGAAATATTAAGTTTAAAACCATATGTTAAAGATTTAATTAATACAGGTAAGACACTAAATGGTACAAATGATTTTTCGACACTACTTAAATATATAGAAGAGTGTATAATACTAAATTGTAGCTTAATAAGAATTCATCCATTTTTTGATGGAAATGGTAGGTGTATAAGAGGATTTACAAACATGTTATTTGAATTAGCTAATATACCTCCTATATATATTCAAGAAAATGAAAAACTAGAATATAGAGAGGCATTAAGAAAATCAGATATAGGAAATTATGAAGATATTATTAAATTTTATTACTATAAAATATGTGATTCAATACTTGAACTTACAAATTTTGATAGAAAAAATACTAATAAAGAATACATGAAAAATTATAAGTTATAGGATTAATTAAAATTATTTTATTAAAATAAGATATCAAATATAATTGGTTTTAGTAAACATATAGTATGTATAATATTTTTTTTGTAAAGTATTAGTAAAGGTATTAAAAATATATTATATAAATGTTAAACTATTTCAATAAATGATATAATTACAATGGGTGATGGTATGTATAAAAGTACTGAACTAAATATTATTGATTATTCATGTATTAAAACAATGTCAAAAGGGGGAGCTTATGCTAGTTTTGAAAATATAGCATTGGCCCTAAAAAACTATATTAATTATAATGACTCTCTTGGTATTACTAGTTTAGATTATGCCAGGGATTATTTAAAAACCTTAACTAAAGATGACATTGAAAAAGAATTATTAAAAAATGTTGTAAAAAAATTTGCATGTTCTAATTACCATAATTATATGAGATTACTTGGTACAGAAAAGTCATTTAATGATGAACTTAATGTTAAAGAGGTAGAATTTTTAGTTTTTAAATCAATATCAGAAATGCATATGGATGGTGTTAAATATTTACTTGAAAAATATCCTAAGTTAATTGATTCATTAATTGATTCATTTGTAAGTTCAAGATATTATAGTGAAAGTTATATGATTGATAATTTAGATAATGATAAATTTATAACACCAGAATATCAAAGATTGATTGAAAAGATAGATTCATACTATCAAGTTAAAAAAGGAATGGATATTTAATAAATAGTATAGTTTATAAAAATAGTTTGGTCTTTAATTAAACATGAATTATAAGATAAATTTGAATTTGAAGGAAAATTATTATTTTCTTTTTATTTGTATTAAAAATGGTGAATTAGTATTATCAGTATTATGAAATTCATTATAATCTATATTATTTTCGATTAAATATTTTTTAATTTCTATTTCTTCTTTTTTACCTTCTTTATGTGAATATAAAACTATTAAAATTATTCCTTTATTATTAATCATTTTAAAACTATTTTTTAGTGCATTTAAAGTACTTTTATGATTAGTAGTTATTGATTTATCACCACCAGGTAAATATCCCAAATTAAATAATATTAAACTTATTTTACCTATATATTTATTTAATATTCTATTAATATTTTCATGACTTTCATTAAATAAAGTATAATTAGTAAAATCATTTTCATTTAGTAATTTAGTTGTATTATCTATTGCACTTTTTTGCACGTCAAAACCAAATACATGACCTTTATTAACTAGATTACATAAAAATAGTGTATCATTTCCATTACCAATGGTCATATCAACTACTAAATCATTTGATTTTAGAGTATTTTCTTCAATTTGTTTAACCCTGTTTAAAATACTTCTATTAAAACCTTGATAAGTATTTCTTTTTACTAATTCTTTATCTATGTTATTAAGTACACCAAATTTTTTAATAAGCCAGGTAGGTTCAATTAATTCATCCTTATCAGGATCGCCTGTTATCCTATTTATTACTATATTTTCATTTAAGTATTCCAATTGATCGCATACAATGTCTACATACTCTTCTTTAGTAAGAACATGAAAATTTTCTTTTATATAAAGCTTAAGTAGATTAGTATCTTTTAAAATATGAAGCATATGTATCTTTATACCTAGTATTTTTTTATTTGATAAATATTTAGCAGTTTCAATCATCATTTCTTTAGTTTCATATGGTAGTCCATTTATAATGTGTACTACAACATCAATATTTCTTTTATTTAATTTTTCTAAGCAATCCTCAAACTCTTCAAGTGTACTTCCTCTATTAATTAACTTAGCAGTTTTATTATGAATTGTTTGAAGTCCTAGTTCTATAACTAAATCAGTTCTTTTATTAAGTTCTTCTAAGTATTCCAATGCTTCATCGCTAATTGAATCAGGACGAGTTGCAATATTAAGTCCAACTACATTATCTTGTTTTAATATAAGTTCATATTTCTTCTTTAACTCTGATAGTGGAGCATAAGTATTTGTATTTGCCTGAAAATATCCAATATATTTTGCCTTAGGCCACTTTTTATGGAGTCTTTCCTTTACTTCATTAAACTGAGTTAATAAATCAGTTTTTTCTTCGTAATAATCACCTGAACCATGGGAGCAATAAATACATCCGCCATAACCTTTAGTACCATCTATATTAGGACAAGAAAAGCCTGCATTAAGACTTACTTTAAAAACTTTGCAACCATATTTATTTTGGTAGTAATAATTAAGTGTATGATATCTTTTGTTATCAAGTGTATATTTAAACATTTCTTTCACCTAGAAATAGTATAACATTTTAATAAATATTTGACAAAATAATAGTATTTTGATAATATACCAGTTTGAAAAGAGGGGGATTTATGGAATATATAATATGTAATGAATATGTAAAAATAAAAAATTCGATATGTAAACATTTATTTAACCTAAATAGTGGGGTATGTAGAAGAAAGAGCGTAGATGATATACCAGATGAGTTATGTACTAGAATAATATATGGTGAGCTTAATGATTACTTTACAAACAAAGAAATTCAATATATTAAAGAAATGATTGGAATCTCATATTTTGATGCACTACCTGTTATATCTACTAAAGAAAAGGAAAATATAAAGAAAAGATTATATAGATTACTAGATGAAATTATATGTAATAAGGCTAGTAAAACTTCACTATATACTTTAGATTTATCAGTAAGAAGTCATTCAGAATTATTAAGGGCAGGGATAAAAAATGTTGAAGAGTTACTTAGTTATGATAGGGAAAGTTTATATAATATTAGAAATTTAGGAGAAAATTCAGTAAAAGAAATAATCTATAGTGCCCATCAACATGGATATAAATTTATTTTTGAACATTCAATTGGTGAACAAATAAAACTATTAAATGAGCAACGTGAAGATAATAAAAGAGATGAATATCCTTTTGGTATTGATAATCTAATAAATGAAAACCAAGGGTTAAGAAACCAACTTATAGATATAAAATTACAATTATTAAATGAAAATAAAAAAAGAAAAGAGATTATGAAATTACAAGAAAGGGTTATTAGTATATTGACTTCAAATCAAAAAAATGAGTCTACCGACTATTGTATTGAACTATTAGAAAAAATTCAGGGTTTAATTTTAGAACAATATAATTCATATGAACAGGCAAAAATAAATATAAGTTAATAAAAATAATTATGAAATTACCTTGAAAAAAAATGTAAAATATATTATACTTAAAACAATGAGCAATGAAGAAAAGTAGTAATAAATAATTTTATTTAAAGAGAGTCAGTAATTGGTGAAAACTGATAGTAAAATATTTATGAACTTATTTTGGAGCTTAAACGTAAGTCCTGCGTTAAAGGTTAGAGAGCATAGAAAGTCTATGAACCAAGGTGGTACCGCGCTAGTTTATGCGTCCTTGGACTTCATGGATTTTTTTATTTTTTGGAGGTAATATGAGTTATTTAATTTATTTTATAATTTTCTTTGTTGTTATATATATTTTTTATTATATCTTATATGTTAGGAAACAGCTGAAATACAATGATAAGAAATTATCTGCAGATGTTAGAATATTAGAGTCTTATTATAAAGTTAACGTAAAAAAAATAGGATACTTAAGGGTACTTAGAATATTAAATTTTACAAATGCATTAATGCTTTCACTTATGATGATGATTGTAATTAATTTAGACAATTATATATATAAGTTTTTAGTATTATTAGTTCTTATGATTCCATGTATATGGGCAACATATTATTTTTTAGCAAAATATCTTAAATATTTAGAAAGGAAGAGTGAATAGATATGTATAATTTTAAAAATATTGAAAAAAAATGGCAAGAAATATGGGAAAAGAAAGAAACATATAAAGTAGTAGAAGATAATAATAAGAAGAAATTTTATATGCTCGTTGAATTTCCATATCCTTCAGGCGCAGGTCTTCATGTAGGACATGCAAGATGTTTTACTGCGAGCGATGTTCAAGCAAGATATAAAAGAGCTAAGGGATTTAATGTGCTATTTCCATTTGGATTTGACTCATTTGGTAATCCTGCAGAGCAATATGCAATAAAGAACCATGAACATCCATCAATTATGACACATAAATGTATAGATGTATTTAGAAATCAAGCAAAGAGTCTAGGACTTTCTGTTGACTGGTCAAGAGAAATAAGTACCTGTGAACCTGAATACTATAAGTGGACACAATGGCAATTTATAAAATTCTTTAATGCAGGTCTTGCTTATAAAGATGAAAAAGAAATAAACTGGTGTCCTAAATGTAAGATGGGACTTTCTAATGAGGATTCCCAAGGTGGTAAATGTGTAAGATGTGATACACAAGTTGAAAAAAAACTTAAAAATCAGTGGATGCTTAGAATGAAAGATTATTCAGAAAAACTAATAGATGGATTAGAAGATACTGAAATACTTGATAAAGTTAAAACTGCACAGATAAACTGGATTGGTAAGTCTATTGGAGCGCATGTTGACTTTAAAATAAAAGAAATAGATGATAAACTAACTGTATTTACAACTAGGTGTGATACTTTATTTGGTGCGACATTTATGGTTATATCACCTGAACATCCAATTATAAGTAAGTATGAGGATATAATAAAAAATATTGATATGGTAAAAAAATATCAGGATGAGGCAAAATCTAAATCAGATATTGAAAGAACAGATATGACTAAGGAAAAAACTGGTGTTAAAATAGATGGCCTTACCGCTATAAATCCAGTTAATAATAAAGAAATACCTATATATATTAGTGATTATGTATTAATGGGATATGGAACTGGTGCGATTATGGCAGTTCCAGCACATGATACAAGAGACTACGAATTTGCTAAGAAGTTTGGTATTGATATTATTCCAGTATTAGAAGGTGGAAATATAGAAAAAGAAGCCTATATAGAAGACGGAGTACATATTAATTCAGGATTTCTTGATGGTTTAAATAAAGAAGAAGCACTAAATAAAATGTATAAATATTTAGAGGATAATAAAATAGGTTCTAAATTTACAAATTATAAACTACAAGATTGGATATTTAGTAGACAAAGATTCTGGGGAGAACCAATTCCAATGGTTCATTGTGATAAATGTGGCTGGGTACCTGTAAATGAAGAAGAATTACCAGTTGTTCTACCAAATGTAGAAAGTTATGAACCTACTAAGGATGGTGAGAGTCCATTATCACTTTTAGATGACTTTGTAAATACAACTTGTCCAAAATGCGGAGCGCCTGCAAAAAGAGAAACAGATACTATGCCTAACTGGGCAGGATCTTGTTGGTATTTTTTAAGGTATATGGATGCTAACAATGATAAAGAATTTGCTTCAAAAGATAAAATGAATTACTGGGGACAAGTAGATCTTTACGATGGAGGTATGGAGCATGCGACTCGTCATTTATTATATGCTAGATTTTGGAATATATTTCTTCATGAACAAGGTCTAGTACCATATAGTGAACCATTTTATAAGAGAATTGCTCATGGTATGATACTTGCATCAGATGGAAGTAAGATGAGTAAGTCAAAAGGAAATGTAGTAGATCCTACTTTGATGATTAATGAATATGGAGCTGATGCATTAAGACTATATGAGATGTTTATTGGTGATTATTCAAAAGATGCGGCTTGGAATGAAGATTCACTTAATGGATGTGCTAAATTTTTGGATAGAGTATATAACTTAAGTAATATAGTAACTGATGAAGATATTATTTCAAAAGAAAATGAAAAGATTATAAATAAAGGTATTAAAAAAGTTAGTGAAGACATTGAAAACTTAAAATATAATACAGCAGTATCAACGCTTATGACTATGCTTAATGAATTTAATGCAAATAAAAAAATTACTAAAAAGGAATATAGAATATTTTTACAATTACTAAATCCATTTGCTCCTCATATAACTGAAGAGTTAAATCAAATGATTGGATTTGATAAAGAATTATCTACTATTTCTTGGCCTAGCTACGATGAAAGTAAATTAAAGGATGATACGTATGAGATGGTTGTTCAGGTAAATGGAAAAGTGAGAGGTAAAATAGAAGTTTCTACAGATACTACGGAGGAAGAAATGAAAAAACTTTCTAAAGAAATAGATAATGTTAAAAACTATATTGATGGAAAAGAAATAGTTAAAGAAGTAGTTGTACCTAAAAAACTAGTAAGTATAGTTGTAAAATAATTAATTTTATGCTATAATGTATACAGATGAAGGAAACTTCATAAAATAAAAAAGGATACATTTGATTGATGGAATCAGATGTTATCCCTTATTGGATTGCATCTGAAATCAACTTAGGTTGAAATCAGATGTTTTTATTATTTCAAGAGTAATAAAATTACTATTAAAAGTAATAGTAGTATTATAATAAATAGAGCTTTTTCTCTTTTTGTCATAAATACCACCACCTTTCCTTTATCAAATGATATTAGAAAGGGAAAGCACCTGATATATTTCAAATGTATCCAAAATAATTATATCAAACATTTGTTTGACATACAACGTTTTATGTAAAAGTTTCTTAATAATTATATAATTGATGAATTATATAAATTAATGCTACAAAATTCAAAACTAATGTATGGTGCAAAAGTAGGATTAATAATACCATATGATTTAAACTTAATAAATGGTGTAATTAATGATACATAATATACAAAATAGTATATTATTTTTATTTCTTTGATATAATTGTATTAGGTGATAAGTATGTCAAAAATAAAAATACCAAAATATAATTTAGCAGAGGAACTAATTAGTTCAATATCTCATGGCATAGGTGCAGGTCTTAGTATATGGTGCTTAGTACTTTTAATATTAAAAGCATCAAAGATAGGATCACTCGAAGTTGTTACAGTTACACTTTTTGGGACTACTATGGTATTACTTTATACAATGTCTTGTATTTATCATGCATTATCTAGAAATGTATGTGCAAAGAAGGTATTTAGGATACTTGATCATTGTAATGTATTTTTACTTGTTTTTGGAACAATTATCCCTGTTTCACTTGTTGGTATACAGGGTATGCTTGGGTGGATATTCTTTGTAGTAGTGGCAATTGTAACTATTGTTGGAATAGCATTATCTGCAATTAATGTTGATAAGTATCAGGTCATGGAAGTAATATGTCATCTTATAAATGGATGGAGTGTAGTATTTTTTGCAAAACCATTAATATCAAATATAGGTACTACTGGATTTTTATTTATTATATTAGGAGGGGTAATGTATTCTTTGGGTTCTATACTTTATGGGGTAGGATCAAGAAAAAAATATGTTCATTCAATATTCCATTTCTTTTGTTTAGCGGGAACATTATTTCATTTTCTTTCAATATATTTGTACATTTTATAAAAAAATGAATAAATTTTGGTTGACAAAATAAAATAGTAATGATATCATTGTTTATGTCAACTGATATGTGCTCGATTAGCTCAGTTGGTAGAGCAAACGGCTGTTAACCGTTGGGTCGTAGGTTCGAGTCCTACATCGAGCGCCATTTGATATTAAAAGTTCAATTATTGAACTTTTTTCTTTTCAATATATAATAATATTGGTGGTAAGATGAAATATTTATTTATATAATATCCAAAATGCACGACATGTAAAAATGCTAAAAAATATTTAGATGATAATAATATTTTTTATATTGATAGAAATATAAAAGAAGATAATCCTACTTATGATGAATTTATTATGTGGATAGAAAATAGTGATTTTCATATTAAAGAGTATTTTAATACGAGTGGGCTTATTTATAGAGATTTAAGTTTAAAGGATAAACTTGAGTATATGACTTTAGATGAGAAGATAAAGTTACTATAAAGTAAGGGAATGCTTATAAAAAGACCATTATTAATAAAGGATAATAAAGTAATTATTATTGGTTTTAATGAAGAAAAATATAGTAAATTTAAATAAAATTTGTATAATATAATTGACTTTGATTTTAATAAATATATAATATTTATAAATAAAGGAGAAAGTGTTATGTTAAAAAAGAAACAGATATTTGTAGGAAAAGTAAAAAAATGTAGAAATTACGATATATATATGAGAGGCAAAGATGAATCAATTGATAATGTTGAAAATATAAATTCTTATGCCGTATTAATAAAAGTAGGTAATAAAAGATATATTTGGGTGAATATGCTTAATTTCTTTGAGGGTTTTATGGTTAATATGGGTTATGAAATTAAAGTGTTAGGTAATTATCCAAAAAAAGATGGGGATTTATTTGTAGATGACAGTGATTTAATACCATACTATGATAATTGTGATAATCAAAATATTGGTGTAAAGAGATTAAAAACGAAAGTGTTAATGGATTCAAGAATACCTGGAGCGATAGATAATTAAATTATATTTTTTTGTGTAAATACATATACTATATATGATTGACATTGAAATTTACTTATGTTAATATATTTTTAGTTAAAAACTTTGATGCAGAAAAGTAATATTAAGATGCTATTAAGAGAGTCCTAGATGGTGAAAATGGATATAGATATTAATATGAAAGAACACTTGCGGAGTTCATTTTCTGAAAATAGTAGTAGGAAAATGCGCGATAATTGATGCGTTATTCAAAAGAGTGATCATAGAAATATGATAAACTGGGTGGTACCACGGATATAACAGTTATTCGTCCCTGTAATTGGGATAATAACTGTTTTTTATATTTTAAGGGAGGAAAGAAAAATGAAAGTAAATAAGTATAGAACAAATACCTGCGGTGAACTTACAATAAGCGATTTGAATAAAAAGGTAATATTATCAGGATTTGTTAATACAATTAGAGACCATGGTGGAGTAATGTTTCTCGATTTAAGGGATCATGCAGGAATTACGCAAGTTGTAGTTCATGATGAAGAAATGCTTAAAGGAGTAAGTAAGGAAACTGTTATTAAAGTAGAAGGTAAAGTTATTAGAAGAGATGAAGAAACAATAAATTCTAAACTACCTACAGGTGAAATAGAAATAATGTGTAAAACATTAGAAATTTTATCACCTAAAGCACAAACTTTACCATTTGAAATAGATGGTATTAATGAAGTAAATGAAGAAGTGAGACTAAAATATAGATATTTAGATATGAGAAGTAAAAAAATATCAAATAATATAAAACTTAGAAGTGATGTGCTTCATTATTTAAGAAATAAAATGTATGATTTAGGATTTACAGAAGTTCAAACACCAATTCTTACAGTATCATCACCAGAAGGAGCAAGAGACTTTGTAGTTCCATCTAGAAAGTTTAAAGGTAAATTCTATGCACTTCCACAAGCACCACAAATATATAAAGAGTTATTAATGGTTGGTGGAGTAGATAAATATTTCCAAGTCGCACCATGTTTTAGAGATGAAGATTCAAGAAAAGATAGAACACTAGAATTTTATCAGTTAGATATGGAAATGAGTTATGTTACAGAAGAAGATGTTTTAGAAGTTGGTGAAGAAATATTCTATGATGTATTTACTAACTTTAGTAATAAAGAAGTATCAGATAGACCATTTAGAAGAATATCATATAAAGAGGCAATGGATAGCTATGGAACAGATAAACCAGATTTACGTAATCCACTTATTATTAAAGATGCATCAGAAGTACTTAAAGAAACTACATTTAATCCATTTAAGAAAAGTATTATTAAAGTAATAGTAGTAGATGAAATTGGAACTAAACCAAATAGTTGGTTTAATGAAGTAGTAGAATATGCATCAAGTATTGGTATGCCAGGAATTGGATATATAACACTTATGGAAGATGGAAGTTTAAAAGGACCTATTGATAAATTCTTAAGTGATGAAGAAAGAGGATCTTTAATAAAAGAATTTAATATGAAGACAAATAGTGTAATGTTCTTTATTGCAAATAAAAAATTATCACATGCAAGAAAATTCGCAGGTCTTATTCGTGATGAGTTAGGAAGAAAACTAGAATTAATAGATAATAATAAATTAGAACTTTGTATAGTAAAAGATTTCCCAATGTTTGAACTTGATGAAAAAACAAATAAATACGAATTTTGTCATAATCCATTTTCACTTCCTCATAATGGAATAAAAGAGTATGAAAAAGAAAATTTAGATGATATACTTGCATATCAATTTGACTTTGTATGTAATGGTAATGAAATGGCATCAGGTGCAATAAGAAATACTGATTTAGATTCACTTGTTAAAGGATTTGAGATAGTAGGTTATACTAAAGAGGATGTAGAAAAGAGATTTAATAGCTTATTTACTGCATTTAAATATGGTGTACCACCTCATGGAGGTATGGCTCCTGGAATAGATAGAATACTTATGCTTATAAATGATGAACCAAATTTAAGAGAAGTTCAAGCATTCCCAGCAAATGCATCAGGTGCTGATCAAATGATGGGATCACCAAGCACTTTAGATGATGAACAATTAGAAGAACTTGGAATACAAATAATAAAGGAGGATTAATATGGATAAAAAATTTACAAAAGAAATGGTAGATGAATATGCAGATAAATTATTAATTGGATTAACTGATGAAGAAAATAAAATGGTTTTAGACGAATTTGAAATTATTGATGAAACAATTAATACCATAAACGAAATAGAAGGAATAGAAAAAATCGAACCTATGACACATACTTTAGATGATTTTGAGTATGAACTTAGAGAAGATATAGTAGAAGAATCAATTCCAATTGAAGAATTACTTTCAAACTGTGATGTACATAGTGCTAGAGAAGTAGAAGTTCCAAAGGTGGTGGGAGAATAATGAAATATATGAATAAATCAATAGAAGAATTACATACCTTATTAAAAGAAGGTAAAGTAACTTCAAAAGAATTAATAGATGAATCTTTAAGATTATCCCATAAACTCCAAGATGAATGTAATGCATTTGTAACAATAATTGATGATGCTAAGGAGACTGAAGTAACTGATAACTTACTATCTGGAATACCTTTTGGTTGTAAGGATAATTATTCAACAAAGGGAATTCTTTCTACAGGTAGTAGTAATACCCTAAAAGATTATGTACCATTTTTTGACGCTACTGCATACGAAAAATTAAAAAATGCAGGTGCAGTAATGGTAAATAAAACAGTTATGGATGAATTTGGTATGGGTGGTACAGGTACAACAGGTCATACAGGAATAGTTAGAAATCCTTGGGATAAAACAAGAATGTGTGCAGGATCTTCAGCAGGATCTGCTTGTGCAGTTGCAGCAGGTGTTTATCCATATGCAACAGGATCTGATACGGGAGATTCTATTAGAAAACCAGCTGCATATTGTGGAATTGTTGGATATAAACCAACATATGGAATGATAAGTAGATATGGATTATTTCCATTTGCTTCATCACTTGATCATTTAGGTGTACTTACAAGAAATGTTAAAGATGCTGCTATTGTTGTAGATAATATGAAGGGTATAGATAAAAATGATATGACTTCATGGGATTCATCTAATATTAACTTAAATAAATCACTAACGGGTAAAGTAACAGGTAAAAAACTTTGTTATGTAAAAGAATTATGTGATATATCTAATTACGAAAATCCAACCGAAGAATTAAAAATGCATTTAGCTAACTTTATGGAAACAGTTGAAAAATGTAAAGAAATAGGTATGGAAGTTACAGAAGTATCAGTTGATCAAACACTTTTAAATGCATCTCCAGCCGTATATGTGGTTATATCATGCGCAGAAGCAACTTCTAATATGTCTAATTTAACAGGTATAGTATTTGGACCAAGAAGTGAAGAAAATAATTATATTTCCATGATGAAAGATTATAGAACTAAAGGATTCTCTCCGCTTATCAAAAGAAGATTTGTAATAGGTTCATATGTTCTTGAAGCTAAAAACCAAGAAAGATATTTTAGAAATGCACAAAGAGTAAGAAGATTACTTGTTGACAAATGGAAAAGTTTATTTAAAGAATATGATGCAGTAATTCTTCCAGTAGGAGTAGGACCTGCTAAACATTTAGATGGTTCTAAAGATATTTTATCTAAAGGTACTGCAGCTTTAGATGAACACTTACAGATAGGTAATTATGGTGGATTTCCATCAATAACTATTCCAAATGGGTTTATTGATAATTTACCAGTTGGTGTAAATATTACTGGTAACTGCTATGATGATGCAAATGTACTTAATATTGCATATGCATTAGAAAGTGTTATGCCATATAAAAATCAAATCGCAGGAGGTATTAATAATGACTAAATATTTAGCTAAAATAGGTCTTGAAATGCACTGTGAAGTAAGTGAAACAAAATCAAAAGTATTTTCATCTTCAAGAAATGAATACTCATCAACTCCAAACTGCAATGTAAGACCATATGATATGGGATTTCCTGGGGTGCTTCCAGTAGTAAATAAAGAAGCAGTTAAAATGGCATTAAAGGCTAGTATTGTACTTAATTGTTCACAGCCAAAATATATGTATTTTGAAAGAAAAAACTATTACTATCCTGATATGCCAAAAAACTATCAAATTACACAAGAAACAAAACCAATTCCAGTTGGAATTTATGGTCATGTAGAATATGAATGTAATGGTGAGGAAAAAACTATCAGAATAAATAATTTACACTTAGAAGAAGATGCTGCTTCGCAAAATCATTTATATGATACATCATCAATAGATTATAATAGGGCAGGTGTTCCTCTTTTGGAACTTGTAACAGAACCAGATTTTCATTCTGCAGATGAAGCAGTTGCATTCTTAGAACATATGCGCTCGGTATATCAGTATTTAGATATATCTGAAGCAGATAGTAAAAAAGGGCAACTTAGATGTGATGTAAATGTATCTATAATGGATGCATCATTAGATGAGAATGATCCTAGCAATTGGGGAACAAAAGTTGAAATGAAAAATGTTAATTCTTTTGGTGGAGTGAGAGATGCAATTAATTATGAAATTAAAAGACAAACTAAAGCAAAAGAAAATGGGACATATGATACTGATGTTATACAACAAACACGTAGGTGGGATGAAGAATCAGGTACTACAATTGCTATGAGAAGCAAGGTAAATGCGGTTGACTATAGATATTTTGTAGATCCTAATATTCCAAAATATAAAATTTCAAATGAATGGCTAGAAGAAATTAGAGAAGAAATTCCAGTGCTTGCATATGATCGCAAGAAGAAGTATATGAGTGAATATGGTCTTAATGATTTTGATTCTGGAATACTTGTAAAAGATAAACAAATTAGTGATTATTTTGAAAAAGTTGTAGCTCTTGGAACTGATCCAAAAAGCGCAGCAAACTGGGTAAATGGTATGGTTTTAAGTTATTTAAATTATAATGAGATAACTATAAAAGATTTCTATTTAACAGAAGAAATGTTAAAGGAGTTAATTGATTTAATTGATTCAAAAACTATTTCAAGTAAACAGGGAAAAGATGTATTCTATAAATGTATAGAGGATAAAAAAACACCTAAGCAAGTAGTAAAAGATGAAGGAATGATGCAAATAACTGATACAAGTGAAATTGAAAATGTTATTGATGGGGTAATTAATGAAAATCTAGAGCAAGCTAAAACATTTGATCCTACAAATCCGAGAATACTTGATTATTTTGTGGGTCAGGTAATGAAGAAAACTAAAGGTAAAGCAAATCCCGCTATGAGTAGAGAGATGTTATTTAAAAAATTAGAAGATTTAGTTAAATAAAAAAACATTATTTTATGTTTTTTTATTTAATTTTAAATATTTGTGTGATATTATATATACTAGGTGGTAGTGTGGAAAATACAAATAAGAAAAGTGTAGTAATTATAAAAGTATTAATAGTTTTTCTTTTTGTTATTTTTTTGTTTTTATTATATATAAATATAAGAAATATATATAATAATGTGGCATTTTACCTAATTAATGAAAGTACTATCAATTTAGGATTAAATTCTAATTATCAAGAACCAGGATTTGTTGCTGTTATGAATGGCAGAAATATAAAAGACAAGGTACAAATTAAATCTAATGTTGATACAAGTAAATATGGCACCTACGAAATTAGCTATATATTAGAATTTAAAATGTTAGCAATAAAAAAAGAATTAAAAAGAAAAGTCATCGTTAAAGATTTAGTAAAACCAGAATTAAATGTACAAAGTGAAGATGAAATTTATTTATTTTTAAATGAGGAGTATGATATGCCTGCGTTTAATGCGCTAGATAATATAGATGGGGATATTACAGATAAGGTTGAAATTGACTCAAACATTGATATAACTCAGGTAGGAACATATAATATTACTTATTCTGTTATAGACTCTAGTAATAATGAAGTCAAGAAAAATATAAAAGTAATTGTAGATCGCAAGGATAAACTATCATACTTGCAAGTTAATATTTCTGAACAAAAATTATATTATTATGAAAAAAATAAACTAGTATTAAGTACAAATATAGTAACTGGAATGAAAGGAATATCTGAAACTCCAACTGGTACATATAGTGTACTTAGGAAAAATAGGAATGTTACTTTAAGAGGTGCAGATTATGAGAGCTTTGTAAATTACTGGATAGCATTTAAAGGTAATGCTTATGGATTTCATGATGCATCATGGAGAAGTAATTTCGGAGGTAATATATATAGGTATAATGGTAGTCATGGATGTGTAAATATGCCATATTATAAAGTACAACAATTATATAATATGATAGAGGTTGGGACACCAGTATATATAAATTATTAAATAATTTAAGATTTCTTGTTTGAAATCTTTTTCTTTTGTGTTATAATTTATTCATGCGAGAGTGGCGGAATTGGTAGACGCGAAGGTCTCAAACACCTTTAACCTTTGGTTGTGTGGGTTCAAGTCCCATCTCTCGCACCATAGAGGAATCTGGTTGGACATGTGTCTGGCTTTTAAATAAATATCAATTCTAGAAATGGAATTGATTTTTTTGTTTATTAAGAAAGGGATGAATTTATGGTAAGAGTAATAACACAAGAAATTGAAATTGAAGAATCTTTAAAGAAAAAGATAGAGTTTATATGTAGTTTTTGTAATACTACACCAATAATAGAAAATGGAAGCTTAAGAATAATAGAAAGAACTAATCTAGCATATGTAGAGCCACATAGAATAATAATAAAAGGAATTAACTTTCTAGCATTTAATTACGAAACAAGTATATATATAGAAAGTTTAGAATATAAAATATCAATTAGTGATTTAGAATCTTATATAAAAAGTATTTAATCGATTTTATCAATTCCATTCAATTTATACGAAAGTATTGACTTTTGATAACTTAATGATTATTATATATAACCAATAAATGACAAAGAGACACCGTCTTTATTAGAAAGAGAGGTACATCTATGGTCAAATACAGAATGGAATTTATTAAAAATTATATAGTGAATAATTATAGAGGAGTCAAGAGCATTACTTGTTAGTGCTTTTGTCTCCTCTTTTTTGATATTTGAAGGAGGAATAAATATGAATGATGAAAAGAAAATTGCAGGACTTTATATAAGAGTTTCAACAGAAGATCAAGCAAGAGAAGGATTTAGTTTAAAAGAACAAGAAGAAAGACTCCAAGCAATGTGTATGTATAAAGGATATGAAGTATATAAGGTTTATAAAGATCCAGGTATAAGTGCTAAAACGGGTAATTATAGACCAGCCTTTGAAGAACTATTACAAGATATAAGAGAAAAGAAATGTAATACTATTGTTGTATTAAAACTAGATAGATTAACTCGTTCTGTATATGATTGGGAAAATATATTAAAGTTTCTAGAAGAAAATGATGCTTATTTAGATTGTGCTAATGATGATATAAATACTACTAATGCAAATGGCAAAATGATTTCTAGAATATTAACAAGTGTATCACAACAAGAAATAGAAAGAACAAGCGAAAGAACAAAAATAGGACTTGCTGGAGCAATTAAAGAGGGACATATACCAGGACATTGTCCATTAGGTTATAAAAGAGTTGATAAAAAGATGGTTCCAGATTCACTCACAAAAGATATAGTAATAAGAATCTTTCAAATGTATTTTGAAGGTAATTCATATCAAAAAATAGCCAATAAGTTTAATGAAGAAAAAGTATTAAATAAAACTAATTGGAGAGATAATACAATATTAAATATGATTTCTAATCCACTTTATAAAGGTGATTATCTACATGGTAAAACTGGAAAGAAAGCAACTTATTATGAAGATGTAATTGAACCATTAGTATCAAAAGAAATGTGGGAAAATTGCCAAGCACAGCAAAAGAAGAATTCTAGAAGTTATAGTAGAAATAAAACATATTTATTCTTACAAAAATTACTATGTCCAAATTGTGGTGCTATTCTAGGTGGTAAAGCAACATATAAAAAGAAATTTGATAGAACTTATTATTACTATGGTTGTGAACATTGTAAAAATAATATTAAAGAAACAACTATTGAAGAATCGATAAAAGAATTACTTGGAGATGTATTTGAATATGATTCAGTTGTTAATAGTTTCTTCTTACCACTTTTAAAAAATAAATTAGAAAATCCAAAAGAAGAATTAACAAAAGAAATAAATAATTTAAATGCTAAAAAAGAAAGAGTTAAACGAGCATATATAAATGGATCATTTACATTAGAAGAACATGATAGTGAAATTGAATATTTAGATAAAACAATAAATGAACTTGAAAGAAAAATATTAGAACAAGAAAATATTAAAGATTTAAAATTTAGACCAGAAGATATATTAATAAAAAGAGATATGGATTTTATTAATCAAGTTAAAATACCAATGATATATAAATGTATTGTAGATAGTTGGAACGATTTAACAAGAGAAGATAAAGCAAGAATAATTATGAATTATATTGATGATATAGAAATAGAACAAAATGCATTAAAAGATTGGGTAGTTAAATCAGTTAATTTTAGAACTACATTCTTTAAAGATTTTAAAAAGTTATATGATGATGGATTTATAGATTGGAAAAGAAAATTTATATATGAAAAGAATGGTATAAGAATTGATAGTAAAGTTAGATATAGTGAATTCTTACCAGCCAAACAAGTTTATAGACACTTTAAAAATTTAAATGAATGTTATGATGTTAAATTTTATAAAGGTGTTTATTATAAAGATAGAGAAGAATTTGATACAGTTCCATTTACAAATGGAGAAGTTATCATCAGAATGTTTCCAACGGAAATAGATGATGATAAAAAGGAAATATTAGGTATGGGTATGTTTACTACTAAAAATAATCCTAATGATATAAAAGTAGATATACCAGATTTATTTGAAATGATACCTGATATTGACGATGGTAATAAGCCCGTTTTGTTGCAAAGCAATGAAATGGATTATTAATAATAGAAAATGTTTTAAATAAAATATTTTCTACAATCATTTATTAATTTATATAGTATATAAATTTAAATGATTTATAAATTATCGTGGTTCGTTTTGTTCTGCAAAGAATGAAAGAAGCGATAGATAATTTCGGTTTCTAAGGTATGACCTTAGCTTCCATATCTTGTTCATGACAAGATATATAGGAAGTTATGAATTATGTCTTTATCGATTTTATCGCTAAAAAACAAATTCTTATTTAGGGGGAATATATGGAAGAACTATCTTATTCATTTCATTTAAGTAATGATAAAAATAAAACTATTAAAGCAAAACAAGAAGCATTAAATTCGCCATCAGGAACTACATCAAAGAATAATAATGCTATTCAAAATATAAAACATTTGGGAAAAGTAAATCATCATAATTTAAGGCAATATGATAATAAAACTGAACTTATTACTACTATTAAAGGAAGTAATGATATTATCAAAGATGTTAAAGATTTATATTTAGATTTATTTGATGAAGCAAGAATAAATTATAATAATAAACAAGTTAGAGATGATAGAAAAATAGAAGATTATTTTTATAAAATATCTAATGATGATAAACATGATCTTGCATGTGAAATAATTATTGAAATTGGTAATATGGCTTATTGGGAAGATAAATCATTAGAAGAAAAATATAAAATGACAGAAGTATTTGAAAATCAATTAAAGGATTTAAAAGAAATAGTTCCAGACTTTTATATAGCAAATGCCACAATACATTTTGATGAAAATTCTCCACATATGCATATAGTTGGAGTTCCAGTAAAAGAAAATTGTAAAACTGGTATGGAAAGACAAGTTGGTAAAACTTCTATATTTACCAAAGACTCATTAGTAGTTATTCAAGATAAAATGAGAAGTAAATGTATTGAAGAATTTAATATAGCATATTCAAAAGATAGTAAATTAAAGAAAAAAGAAAAAGGTAAAAATAGAGATTATTCTGCATATGAAAGATTAAAGTTTAATGAGAAAGCAGAAAAGTTAAAACAAGAATTAAATGAATTAAGAGAAGATGTTTCTGAATTAAAAGATAATAAACAAAAAATAAATGAAGAAATTATTGATTTAAATAACGATAAAGAAGATATAAAAAAAGAAATAGATCAAAAGAAAAAAGTCAATAATAAAATTGTTCTTAAACCTAAAAACAAAATGCAAGATCAAATAGATAAATTAACTGAAGAAAATAATCATTTAAAATGGGAAAATAAATACATAAAAGAAAAATATAATGAATTAGAAGAAAAAACAAACTATTTAATTTCTCACTTAAAGAAAGTTTTAAAAAAACTTCCAGAGTTTATACAAAATATAGTTGATAAAATGTTTGACAAAAATTATAGTTTATTTTCATTTAAACAGGATTATGATCCAGATGAGTATGATAAAAGAGAAAGAGAAAAATTAAGAAAAAAAGAACAAGAAAGAAAACAACAATATTCAAATGATTATTATTATGATGAAGAATTAGAAAAGGATAATGATGATGGTATGAAAATTTAATAAATATAATTTATAAAAAAGTATTGACAAACATAATGTTTCATGTATAATAATTGACAATTATATAGGAAAGATAGCCTCATATTATGAGATTAAAATATTGATTTAGGGTATAAAATCATAATATGATTTTATATATAGATGAAGAAAGGGAAGAGGTGTTTATTATGAAAAAAGTAAATCCTACAATCACTGTTGTAACTAAAAAAAATAACAACGGTGTATCTTATATGGCTGTTGGTGTTTGTCACTGCAACTAGTAAGATATCTTTCTATTGCATTGGCAAATAGTGCCAATGCAATTTTTTTAAAAAGAAAGGGGCAAAAAAATCATGGTTTATATTAATGATTGTATGATTATTATCAACAACAAATTTGAAAATAGAGTATTTATATATGATAGAAATAATAGAGTTGAATATAATATTAATTCTGACATGTTTGATATTTTAGAAAAAATTAAAAATAATTTATTCACAAAAGATTCATTATCAAAGGAATATGGACAGGAATTAATTGAGCAATTATTTGATTTACAAATATTAACTGAAAAAAAACAAAAAAATATTAATAATGTAAAAAGACTAACAAAATATAACAATGTAAGAATTTTTGCTGAACTTACTAATAAATGTAACTTGAAATGTAAACATTGTTATGGTGGTTTCGCTTGTAGCAATAATAAGTTCTTGCCAATTGAAAAACTAAAAAAAGTAATAGATAATGCATCTAATTGTGGAGTTTATCAATTTGATATTACAGGTGGTGAGCCAACTTTATATCCTTATTTAGAAGAACTTCTTAAATATTTGTATAATTCTGGAATGATGGTACGTATCTTCACTAATTTAACATTATTTTCGACGAAATTAAAAGATATGATATTAAAATATGGTGTGAAAGACATTGTCACATCTTTAGATTCATGTGTTAAAGATGATCATGATGAATTTCGTGGTCAAAAAGGTGCGTTTGATAAAACTATTAGTGCTATAAAAGAATTACAGAAAGATGATGTAGATATTTCCTTAAACACTATGATTGGAAATCATAATAAAAATCACATTTCTGAATTAGTAGATTTTATTTCGAGCTTAAACGTTAGGAGTGTAATGGATGTCATTGTTCCAGAAGGTAGAGCCAGTATATTAAATGAAGATATTCATGAATCAGCAAGGATTATTAAAAATATTTATGATTCTAATAATGAAAATTTAGACAAAGATTCTTTATCAATTGGTTGTGGTGTTTGTAATAGATTTATTTATCTTAAGTCTGATGAAAATATATATTTATGTCCAAGTTTGATATATGATGAGTACAAATTAGGTAATATTAATTCTTTTGATACAGAAAAAATATGGGAATTTATGACAGGAAAATTCAAAAATATTTCATGCGGTGACAAAACTGATAAATGTAAAAATTGTACAGGTGGTTGCAGAGCAAGAGCTTTGAAATTAAATGGAAACATATGTTGTAAAGATGATGTTTATTGTATTTTAAATGGAGTTGAAAAATAATGAGAAAATATTTAGATATGGAAAATTCAACGATAGAATTAAATATTAGTGATTATAGTGTTTTAATTAACGTTTTACATGAAAATTTTTCTGAGATAATTGAAAAAAATTTTAAACGTTTAATTATTAATGTAAAAGAATCAGAAATTCCAAACATACTAAACGATATTCCCCAAAAAATGATTAATAATGAAATTTTGATACTCTTAAATACTTTTATGAAAAAGAAGAATATTGACTTTGCATTACCAAACAATATAATCATTACTAACAATAATCATAATAATATATTAACTAACAAAGATATTTATAACAAAATTCCATTTAGTAAAGATAAAAAAACTTTAATAATAGAAAGTATTAATGCAGGAACTAATATAATTATTGAACCGGAAATTAAGCATCAAAATATAACATCATATATGAAGGATTTATATACTTTATTTGATAATATCAAAGATAAAGATATAAACATAGGTGGATTTTTGGTATCAAGCTATTTAATGAGGGAACATCCTTGCAATGGTTATTTGTGCAATGGTTGGAAGTGTAAAAAAAGAATAAGTATGCTGCCAAAATATATATATGTAGATGATAAATTAGATGTTTATCCACACGACTTAAAATATGATAGATATTTAATTGGAAATATAAGTAATAACAGTATATCAGATGTTTTGGATAAATATTTTTTAAGTGAAAATTACTCGAATTTTATTAGTGATTGCAAAAGCACATATATTAATTATCTGCCAAAATATCCATTTGATTTATTTCCTTTAATTGAGTTTATTAAAAAGGATGTGGCAGAAAATGAATAAAAAAGCAAATATTATATTGACACATAATTGCAATCTAAGATGTAAACATTGCTATCTTGATGCAAAACCATGTAAAGAAAAAATTGATGATAATTACGAAAAAACTATAGAAATAATCGATAAATTAAAAATAAAAGATTTCAGAGAAATAATGTTTACTGGTGGAGAATGTATGATTTTTCCAAAACTTGAAGATTTAATAAAATATGCGAAATCAAAAGGTTTTGTAGTATCAATATTCACAAATGGTATGGTCTATGACGAAAAAATATTTAATTTAGTAGATATAGTTCATATTAGTATAGATGGTTCTGAACAAATTCATAATGATATAAGACAAAATAGTAATTCTTTTGCAAATATTATTAAAGTACTAGATTATCTTAAAAAGATAGATAAGTATACAATTATTCAAATGACTATTAATAATAAGAATTATGATGATATTGATTTTTTAATAAATTTAACTCTGGACCATTTAAATATTAGAACTGTTAAATTTGCATTTACGACTTCATCTGGACGTGCTGTAGAAAATGATATTTATTCGGATAAATGTATGATTGAATATATAAATAATAAAATACCAGAATTATTTAATAAGACAAAATATCATATCCAATTTTTAACAAATTTGTTTAATAAATATGATTTTGAAAATTATTGTTTAACAGGATTATCTGGATTTCCTTTTTGGATAGATATTCCTGAAAATAAATATTATTTATTAAATAGTGAAATAAGTAAGATACATAATTTAAATGATTTAAACTTGGAAATTATAGAAACTGAATCAGCAACTTTTTTAAAAAAATTAAATGATAACAGAGAAAAGATAGAACGTAATGAAAATATTGATATAGAATTTGAATTGATTAATTTGTTAGGGGGAAAATAATATGGATAATAAGATAATGACACTTGGAATTTTTGCACATGCTAATGCAGGTAAAACAACTATTACTGAGCAATTACTTTACCATACAAATGTTAAAAAAAGTACAGGAAGAGTAGATCATGGTGATACGACAACTGATAATTTATCTGTAGAAAGAGAACGAGGAATATCAGTTAGAGCTTCACTTGTAACTTTACCTTTAAAAGATAGAATAGTTCAGTTAATTGATACACCAGGTCATGTAGATTTTTCTGCTGAAGTTGAAAGGGCTATTAGTGTTTTAGATGGAGCAGTTTTAGTTGTGTCTGGGGTTGAAGGGGTAGAACCTCAAACACAAGTAATTTGGAAAATACTAAAAGAGAGACATGTTCCTACATTAATTTTCATTAATAAAATGGATAGAATGGGTGCCGATTATCAGAAAACATTACAAGAATTGCAATCTAAATTGGGTAATGATATTTTTCCTATTGTAAATGTTACTAAAGATTTAAAAACAAATACTCTTGCTTATGAAGATATTAAAATAGAACATATTATAGAAGATATTGCAAATATTGATGATCATGTTCTAGAAAAATATTTAAATGAAGAAAAAATATCTAGAGAATGGTTAGAAGAACAAATTCATATACTAATTAATTCAGGGAATTTACATTTTGTATATGGAGGAAGTGCATTAAATGATGATGGTATGATTAGGTTGATTTCTGGAATAGAAAAATATCTTCCTTGTTCAAAAAATAAAAAAACAAATGATTTTTCTGGATATGTTTATACTGTAAAAAGAGATACTGGTGTAAGGGAATTATATGTTAAAGTTTTAGATGGGGAATTGCATAATAGACAAGAATTTATTGATGAAGATGGAAGCAAACAAAAAATTCGAACTGTAACAAAATTACATGGCGACAAAAGAGAAAGAGCTGATGTTTTAAAAACTGGTGAAATTGGAATTATTACTGGATTAAATGCAAAATGTGGTGAAATAATTGGTAAAAATGATGGTAGTTTTAAGACGACAACTTTTGTTAATCCGCTTTTTCATACTACTGTTAGCATAGATGATGAAACAAAAATACCAGAATTAGCAGCTGCATTGGAAACATTAAATGATGAAGATCCAGATTTACATTTGAGTTACAATAAAACTACTGGTCAAATGAGTATAGATTTGATGGGACCTCTGCAAGCAGAAATAATTGGAAATATGCTTCAAGAAAGATTTTCATTAAGTGCAAATTTTTCAAATCCTATTATTATTCATAAAGAGACTCCATCTTCAATAGGATATGGAAAAACATCATTTGATAGAGTTTCTTCTGTTGAATTTATGATAGAGCCTTTACCTCTAGGAAGTGGATTACAATACGAATCAAAAGTATCTACTGATTATTTGTTTACTAAATATCAGAAGCAAATCGAACGTCTTGTTAACATGTATAGTAAACAAGGTTTGTATGGTTGGGAAATAACTGATGCAAAAATTACACTAATTGGTGGAAAAAGTGATTCGGTATGTTCAGAACCAGCTCATTATAATGTTGCAGTCCCAATAGCTTTAATGAGATGTATAAAAGATGCTGGAATGCAGTTGTTAGAACCGGTTATGCAATATGAAATCACATCTCCTAAAGAGGATTTCAAAAAAATTATATCGGCAACTAGTTCTATGGGTGTTGAATATGATAATATTAGTGAAAAAAATGATAACTACTTAATTCCAGGTTCTGCGCCTTTAAGTAATATTTTAGATTTACCATATACTATTACAAGATTAACCGGTGGGCATGGTAGTATGATTAGAAAGCCAAATGGTTTTGTATTAAAATCTGATGGAGAAATCCTTGAAAGAGATTATTCTGGACCTGATCCTAGAAATGAAAATTTATTTTTGATGGATGTAAATAGTAGTCCTGATCATTTAGATCGAGTTTCAAAAAGGAGATAGATTATATATGTTAGATCCAAGATTAAAAAAAGTTGCTGATACTGTCATAGACTATTCACTTGATATTAAAATTAATGAAAAAGTTTTAATAGAATCAACTAAAAGTTGTGGTGATTTAATAAAATATATGGTTTCAAAAATTGCAAAAAAAGGTGGAATACCATTTGTTATCTTAAATGAAACTGATATAAAACGAGAATTAATAAAAAATGGTTCAAAAGAACAATTTGAAATTATGAAAATGTATACTGAAACATTGCTAAAAAACGTGGATATTTATATTAATATGATTGACTCTGATAATTGCTACGATATGTCTGATGTTCCAGAAGAAAAAAGAGGTCTTTATCAAAAATATTATTTCAAACCAATTTATTTTGATATAATAGTTCCAAAATTACGTTGGATAACTGTTGATTATCCATCAGTTTCATCTGCACAACAATTTGGAATGAGTACGGAAGCATATGAAGAATACTTTTTCGATGCAATGACTGTTGATTATAAAGAGTTGTTTGAAAATATGCTTCCACTAAAGGAAGTATTAGATAATGGTAGACATGTTCAAATCCTATCAAATGATACAAATTTAGAATTTGACATAATGAATTATAAATCGGCTATATGCTCAGGAAAAATTAATTTACCTGATGGAGAAGTGTTTATTGCACCAGATTTAAATTCCGCAAACGGGTACATTAACTTTAATGTACCAACCAGATATCAAGGAAGTAGTTTTGAGGAATTATATTTAAAATTTGAAAACGGCAAGGTGATTGATTATAATTCAAAAACTAATTTACTAAAATTGAAAAAAATTCTTGAAAATGATGCAGGAAATAAATATATAGGTGAATTTGCTATTGGAACTAATCCATGTATTAATACTCCAAAGAGTAATATTCTTTTTGATGAAAAAATATTAGGCTCTTTTCATATTGCACTTGGAAACAGTCATGACTTGAGTGATAACGGAAATAGAGCATCAATTCATTGGGATATTGTAAAAATGATGACAGATGAATATAATGGTGGTAAAATTATCATTGATGATGAATTGATTCAAGAAAATGGTATTTTTATTCCAGATAAATTAAAAGTATTAAACAAGAGAAAGTAGGTATTAAATAATGCTAGAAAAAATTGATAAGAAAAATTTAATTATTGGAAGATTGATGCAATTATATTTACATAATATTAGTTTATATTTTCCTATGGATATGAATCAAGAAACTGGTTTATATATTTATGATGATTTAGATAGTTATCTAAATGATACAGAATACAAATCAGCTTATATTATAAAAAGTGATAATAGTATTGCTGGGTTTATTTTAGTGGATTTCACTGAAGAAAAAAATATTATTCAAGAAATGTTTATCTTAAACAATTTTAAAAGAAAGGGAATAGGCTCTAAAGCAGTAAAAGAATTGTTTGATGGCCATAGAGGTAATTGGGAAATTAAATCTTTACCATTATCCGAACAAGCTGAATTATTTTGGATTAATACTGTGAAAGAATATACAAATAATAAATTCGAAGTAGAACATATTGGCAAATTTAATAGAGCTGTTATAACTTTTAACAATGAATAATGATTATTTTGATAGAAAACAACAAGAACTCAATTTGCTAAATTCATATTTAAGTAAACCATTTTCCATAAGTGAATTGTGTACTGTAGAACAAGTTTTGAAATTGAAAAATAAAATAGTTGATGGTATTAGAAAGCAAAGTAGGAATAGATTTTATCATCACTTAACAAATAATAATCAAGTATCATTCAAGAATGAAATATTTGATTATTATTATACGTATGAACGTTTTAATGGATTTATTTTTATAGATAAATTTGCAAATTATTTTTATAATATTCCGGCAAAATATGAATCATCATCTTTTTTTACTAATTGTGGAATGACAGCTATAACTTCTTTGCTGTCTTCAATGTGTTTATCAAATAATATTTCAATTGATTTACTTTATGAAGAAACCTACTTTGAAACGATGAAGTATATAAATATAGTTAATAAAAATAGTTCACTAAAAGCTCTATATATTGATAGTATAGCAAGTGACTTTGACTTTAAATTAAATGAAGAACTTATAAAAAAATATAATTATATTATTATCGATAGTACATGCTTTATTGGAAAAAAATATAGCGGTATGATTAAAAATATAGTTAATCTTAATATTCCTTGTATTTTAGTTAGAAGTATTACAAAATTAGATATGGTTGGGACAGAATATTCACATATGGGAAGTGTATCTTTTATATATAACAAGAGTATTATGAATGAAAAATTTGAAAAAATAATTAATGATTGCAAACATTTAATAGGTGTATATGGAGCATGTCTGATCCCTGAAAAATTTCCACCATTTTTGTTAGATAAAAAGTTGATTAAACTGAATGAAAAAAGAATAAATATTGTACAAAGTAATAATGAATTAGCATTTAAAATATTATCAAAAAATGGATTTAATGTTGTACTTCCAAATCATATGGAATTTTGTTTAATTTATATTGGAAAAATTGATTTTAATTTGGATATATTAAAAAATAAAATAATAAAATTTTGTGAAAGCGAAAAAAAATCTGTATATCATGCTGTTAGTTTTGGATTTGATTATGTATCCATTGATTGTTATCAAAATTTTTTAGATAATTCCATTAAATTTAGAATTTGTATGAATGACGATTCTGTGAATAATATAAAAATAATTGTGAATGATTTTATTAAATTTATAAAAAATGATATTATTAACAAATAACGAAGTTGGTGATAAAATGAATATATATTTAGAAAAAGTTGAAAATGAAAAGAAAGATATACTATATCGTTTATTGGAATATTCGCTTTATGAAGAAAGTTTAAATGATGGTAATGAAATGAATGATGAAGGAGTTTTTGTTTATAATCATTTTGAAGATTATTTTAATGAAGACGATAGACATGCTTTTTTTATAAAGGAAATTGAAAGTAATAAATTATTAGGATTTGTAATGATCAATAAATATGTCCAAAAAGTTGATGATGGACATAGTATTGCTGAGTATATGGTTATACCTAAGTATAGAAAAAATCATATTGGAAAGAAAGTTGCATTTGAATGCTTTGATATGTTTCCAGGATATTGGGAAGTATCTCCATCATTTGGAAGTGAATCTGCATATTTATTTTGGAATAAAGTAATTAATGAATATACAGAAGGTAACAATAAATTTGATGATGGCATATTTATATTTGAAAATAAAATAAAGAAAAAATAATTATATTTATAAAATATGTGTTATACTATAGATAGAACTGATATTTATTAGATTCTATCTTTTTTGATATAAGTGTTCAAAATAGGCTCTTGTATCGCACCAGATTGATAGTAAACTCGAACTTTTTATATATTTAACTAGTTCGAGTTTTAATATATCTCAAATTATGGTAAAATATTTATAGAAATTAAGTTGACTTTGTCAATTAAAAAACACACTTGTATATTGCCTATAACAATATACATATAGAAAGTAAGGATAGATTATGTTTATATATAAAAATACATTTGAAAATACAAAAACTATCAATTGTAATTTTCCAATCGAGGATCAATGCTATGTCTCAGAAAATGAAGCAATTGTTGCGGATGGAATAACAAGAGATCCTATAGGAGTTAGTGATTTATCATCTTGTTCACCCAAAGAGTTTTTAAATAAATATCCAAGACCAAGCGGTGCTGAGTTAGCTGCAAAGGAAATTTGTAATACTTTTTCTAAAACTAATGATTCAATAAAAAATAGACTAATTAAATGTAATAATAGTGTTAGATTATTAAATAATAAGTATATATCAGAATGCGACTATCTAGAAAATGATTTCTATGGAGCTGTTGCTGCCTGCATTCATATAGAAAATAATATTTTAGATTATGCTTACATTTGTGATTGTGGTGTAATTGTTTATGATAGTTTAGGAAATATTAAATTTCAAACCGAAGATGATAAAGAATTATACAGTGATCCTTTTATAAATAAAATTGGGGTTGCTTGGAATTTGCCAGATGCAAGGGTAATAGTTAGAAGGGACTATAGAAATAATTTAAATAATATTCAAAATGGAAAGTGCGTTTCTTATGGTGCTCTTACTGGTGAAGTATCTGCTGAAGAATTTATAAGAAGTGGAAAAATTGAATTGGCAAATGGTGATATAGTATTAGTATATAGTGATGGATTTACTAATTTATTACATGATTCAGAATTTATATCACAACTACTAAAATTTCAAAAAAGAGAATTTGAAAGTTATATTAAATCAAAATCTTTAAGTGACTATGAGAAATATGGAAAAGAGAAAACAATTGTAATATTTAAAAATTAGAAGTTGTTACACTCCTCTCTTTCGGGCATCACTTAGGTTAAAAGTCGCACCAAAGCAATCGTTTATAGATAAAGTTCATAGTATTTGATATTATGGGCTTTTTTTCATTGCCTAAGAATTGATGAATATTTATGAAAACGTCCATAGAAACTATAGAATTTTCTTGTTATCTTAAAAAGAAACTAAAAACAAAAGTAAGTATGGGTAATTTAGATATAAAATTCATAAATGGGCATTTGATAAAGTTTGATAAAACAAAAAAGAATATGAGAATATAAAACTACATTTAATTAATAAAGAAATAGCATTACCAAAATTAAAAATATAAAAATAAGAAAATATGAATGTAAAAGGAAATATAATGTTTGAAGAATTAAAAAAATATATAAAAGAGATATTAATATAAAAAAATAAACAAATAAAATAAGGAATATGGCAACTGCTATCGAAGTTAAAACTTGTGGAGCATTAAATGTTGACGGAGAATCAGAAATGCCAGATTGTGAAGTTTGGTACCAAATTTATTTCTAAATTTCTTTTGTTCTTTTAGACTAATTATATTTTCAATATAATATATTGATCATACAATATATTGAAATAACCGGGGGTTATGAAATGAATGATGACAAAATAAAGATAAAATGTAAAGTACTAGATAGTATAGATGAATACAAATTTAATATAAAAATATATGATTCGTATAATACATTAATATATTGTGGGAATACAGATGAGAGTGGTACCATGTATTTCAAACCTAAATATTATGGAGTGTATAAGGTAATTATTACTAATAAAAAAAATATATATCCAAGAAAGTTATGTAGTAGTATTTTAATTTATAACAATTATTGTCATACATTTTTATTCAGTTTTTATAAATGTTTAAAAAATAAAAATAATCCTATTACAATTATATTAACAGATAAAAATTATAAAAATTTACCAATAGAGAAAGGAGAGATATTATTATGGCCAAAGAACATTTAATTCCTATTACTAATGGTAAAGGAAGTAAAGAATTGTCAAATGGTAACTACACTGTGTCAGCCAATGTTAATGGATATGATAATTCTACAATTTTACCTTTAGAACAGGAAATTACGCAAGATATAAATGAATATAGTTTTACAATAAGTGCGGCTGGAACATTGACATTACATGTATCAGATGATGGAACTGATGTCGGGGTTCCAATAGAGGGAGCAGTATTTTATAGATGCGATTCATCAGGTGCTACTTATGGTGATCCTATAACTACAGATGTAGATGGGAATGCAATTTTTAATTTTGTACCATATTCTGATACTAATGCACCTATCATATATTTTAAGCAAATACAATCAGATGGTGAACATGATTTTAACGCAGAATTACAAAATACAACATTAGATACTGAAACAAAAACTTTAGAAATAATGAATCAAACTGCAGCAGAAAGACAGATAAATTTAACTGATGCTAATTATAGTGGACTACCAATAGAAGAAGGTAATATTACATTAACAGCTTAATATAGGAGTATTTAATAAAAAAACATTAAATACTTTTTTGATATATAGTATTAAAATATACTTGTGTTTAACGATTATTCATATTATCTTTTAAATCATAAAATATTACTATGAAAGGGGGTGTAAGAACAAATGAATAACTGTAATAATAATGATGAAAAAATACTACAAATGATAGAACAAAATAAAAGATGTTGTAGACCGTGTTTTGGTCCAACAGGCCCAACGGGACCAACAGGTCCATCTGGTGGTCCAGCAGGTGTAATAACAGTTGGTAATACAATAACTGGTGAACCAGGGACTCAAGCTGCAGTTATCGAATCATTAGTTGATAATAATAATGTTTTAAATTTTGTAATTCCACAAGGTCCAACAGGCCCAACAGGTCCACAAAAAGTAAGATCAGCTTTTTTATTAAAGTTTGATGATAACTATGCACAAGATGGAATCGAAGTTTTATCAAATGGAAGATTACCAATTGATAGAATAGGAATTAAAACTAGTGATATTTGTGTGTTAGATCCTAATGATAATACTATACAATTTAATAAAGTTGGTAATTATAGAATTGACTTTACTGTAAATGCGTCTATACAATATCCTAATACGAATTTTGATCTTAATACTGATTTTATTTCCATAGGATTTAGAAGGGTTGATGATGGGGTTATATATGCAGGCGCTAGTGAATGGATTAATGATGAGGCATCGCATCAAATAGTTGCAAATGGTCTATTTGTAGTAGATAATGTTGCAACACCATATGAACTTGTTAATTTTTCAAATAGAACTATTTATTTAAATAGCCCTGGGATAGAAAATTTAGGGTTACCTTCTTATTTTTTAAATCCAGTAGTTACTATTCTTATACAATATTTAGGCTAATATGTTTATTATACTTTATATTGTAAATTTATGTACTATTAGGGTTAATGATTATTCAAAAATTAATTACTTACATAATATATTATAGAGAAAGGAGGAGTAAAAATGAATAGTTGTAATAATGATGAGCAAATATTACAAATGATAGAACAAAATAAAAGATGTTGTAGACCATGTTTTGGTCCAACAGGTCCAACAGGCCCAACAGGACCTGCAGGAGGTCCAATAGGTCCAACAGGATCAACAGGTCCAACAGGTGCAACAGGCCCAACAGGTCCAATAGGTCTTCAAGGAATAGCAGGACCACAAGGTATACAAGGTGAAATAGGACCAACAGGCCCAACAGGTGCAACAGGTCCAATAGGTCTTCAAGGAATAGCAGGTCCTCAAGGTATACAAGGAGAAACAGGAGCAACAGGACCAACTCATCCGGTCAAAAGTGTAAAGTACCCTAATTTTTAAAGCCATTACACCAATGGCTTAAACTTATAATATATAGTTATTTTCAAGTTCTCATCAACCTCAATTTTATCAATTAAGGAAGATAAAAGTTTCTTGTTTGGTTTTTTTAGTGATAAATACTCCTTTATCACTTTTTTATATTTATCATCATCAAAGTTATTTCTTGATTTTAAGTTGGTTAGTTTGGTTTCTATTTCTTGTATGAGTAAATAGGTTTTGTTATTTTGTTCTATAAGAAGATTATATTGTCTTTGAAAAGTGTTATCATCAATTATGCCTTTAAGGTTTTGATTATAACATTTATCTATGCAAGTTTTATTTACCTCAATATCGGCTTTGTACTTGTCAAGTTTGATTTTCATTTCCTTTTCCATTTTGATAGTTTTATCATTATCTTTTAGCAACGTTTCAAAGTCATTTGTCTTAAGATATTTTTTACACATCTTCTTTATTTCCTTTAATACGTTTTTCTCAAACTCATCATAATCAAACTTATGGGGAGTGCATACATTATACCTTAAGTTCTTTTTGTAATTGTTGCAAGTGCAATAGTGTTTTTCTACTATTTCTCCTTGTCTTTCCCATTTAGATATATTAACACCTATTGTATGCTTACACTCTTTGCAATACATAAAGCCACGAAATAAATACTCGTGAGATTTACAATTTCTATTTTTATTCTTTGAGAACATATCTTGCACCAAATAAAAGGTTTCTTCATCTATTATAGCCGGACAAGCACCATTTGCTACAATCCATTTGTCTTTTGATGTTCGTTTCCTTACTTTACAATTAACCTTTTCTTCTCTACATTGAGTAAGATTGCCAATATAATCTTCATTTTTAAGAATATCGTTAATTGTCTTTGAGTGCCATATTCCAAATAGTTTTGTTTTTCTACCACGATTAAGATTTTTTTGTATGCTTGGTATTGGGACTTTTTCATCAGTTAAGACATTTGCTATCTTTTGAGTACCCATACCACTAATAGACATTTCAAATATTCTTTTAACAACTTCGCTTGTTTCTTCATCTATTAGCAACTCATATTTATTAAGTGGGTTTCTATAATAGCCATAAGGGGCTGTACCACCCATAAACTTACCTTGTCTTTTAGAACTATTTAAACTATCTTTTATCTTTGTACTATCTCTTCTAACTTGTAATTCATTAAAGAAAGCCATACACAAAGTACCTTCGTTTAGTGTTTCCTTTTTATCAGTATCAATTTTATCATTGATAGCAATATATCTTACATTTTTTGAAGGGAAGTACTCCAATACATAATAAGTAAATGTTGCATAATTTCTTGCAAGTCTTGAAGTATCTTTTGTTATAACAAGGTTTATATTTCCCTTTTCTATATCATCTAATAACTCTTTAAACTTTGGTCTATCATCAGTAGCACCACTTACACCATCATCTACATACTCTTTAACAATACGAAAGCCATTTGCTATACAAAACTCTGTAATTGCCTCTCTTTGATGTGTTATTGACTTACTCTCATCATCTAAATCATCTTCACGTGATAACCTCTCATATATACCAACTTTATATGTTCCATTATTATTCATTTATGCTCCTTTCGTATAATGAAACACATTCTTAATATACATATATATTATACCACTTTTTCCCTTATTTTTAAAGGGTTTCGGTCATTTTATCATTAAAATATATTATTAAAAATTGTTCCATAATATCTTGAAAAGTTTTGCCATTTTCATTAAATACACTTTCAATAATCATTTGTTTCCTCCAACTAATTCTATGTAAAATTAGATTAGATTATTTCTTTCAAAGTGCTTTTTATTTTATCAACTTATAAAAATATTAAAACTACTTAAGAGCATAAAATAAGACAATCGTTGTTCGGTTTTTGTTTGGTAGTTAAAAAAGAGTAAGCAAATAGTACTTACTATCTACTTACTTCTTAATTGGCTTACCATATTGCTTGGTTAAGTCCATACCTTTGATACAAGTATAACAATTAACCGGTACTCTTTTTTGTGGGTCAAGTTCCATAAACTTTACTATATCGTTATAGCACTCTTTGAATAGCCTAATAAACTCTCTTTTCTTTTGTTCGTGTTCTTGTTGTTCGTTATAGTACTTATCCATTGTGTTAAGTATTTCATCTTCTAAAGTGATATTGATTTCTTTATCACTCAAACCAAACCACTCTAATAGGTCGTCCATTTCCTTTTTATTTAGTGTTGTTTTCATATTGTCTCCTCGTAGTTGGTGGGGGTGGGTTTTTTCGATTTTTGTAAATATGTTCCTATAAGCACCCATTGCCCCTACATAAAACTACTAAATTATTTTTCAATAAAAGTATTGTACTTGGTGTTAAAATCAAAGTTTATTTTTCCTAATGCACCATATCTATTCTTGATGATACTTAAGGTTATTTTTCTTGGGTTCTTTCTTGCCTCATAATCTCTATCATTACCATTTGAGTTGGTATATTCTAAACCAATAAGCACATCACTTGTATATTCTATACTTCCACTTTCTTTAAAACTTTCCATTGTGATACTTCCACTATAATTAGCACGATTAAGGCTACTTATAGCAACAATAGTTATACCTAAACTTTTACTCAATTCTTTAAGGCTTTTGGTTATCAAATCAATTGCTTGTTTGTCATTACTATTTTTATCATTTAGTATATATTGCAAATAGTCTATAATAACAATTACATTGTCATTTGGGTTGCACTCTCTAAATTGGGTTATAAATGCCTTTATATCACGAATATCATAGATATAGTCTATTGAGTAAAGGTTATTTGCTATTGGCTCGTATCGTTGCAATATGGAGTTATAATCTATGGTTTCATCATTAGACATCAACTCATCACAAGTAAGTTGTTGCAAGTTTTCATCTTGAAACGTAAGCCTACTTAAACTCTTTGAGATTAAATCAAATCTTGACATCTCTAAAGAAAAGAATAAGACTTTGGTATTTTCCAAACTTGCCATATTATCTGCCACTTGGAGCATAAAAGTTGTCTTACCCAAACTTGGTATTGCCCCTAAAGTAATAAGTCCTCTTGGTATGCCACCATTAAGCAAGTTATCTAACTTATTAAAGCCTAAAGGTGTCTTTTTTACTTTGGTGTCATCTTGAATATAATGTATATATTCTTCTAACAATTGTGTTGTGTTCTTGATTTCTTCGTTCATTGTTGTTAGTCTCCTTGAGTATAAGTTATATAATATACTCTTATAATAAATCAAACATTTTCCATACCTAAACAACTTCATTTTCTCTTAATAGACCACCACTCAACAATGAGTTGGTGGGCTACATTAGTATTATTAATATTATTAGAGCTTTGACACTCTCTCAATGCCTTATAGATAAAGGGTTTATAAAAACACTACCTACTAAATAGCAAATCCATTCTACTTTATAAACTAAATTATCTACTTTCTAATACTATCTTTGACCTTATAAACTCAATATAATTAGTTGGCTCACTTTCTACATAATGCCACATAAAACCTAATAGGCTACAAGTAAATGTTAAGTTTGTTTCAAATGGTTTGATAATAGACCTATGGACTTGTCTTTGTTCCTTTGGTAAATCTTCGTACAAAGGTAATAAAGGACAATTCTTTATAAGTTCTTTTACTGATACAACTAACTCGTTATGTTTGCCTTGATTTCTTCTTTGGTGGAGTAGTAAATAGTTGCCTATGAATATACTATGTCTATAATACCTCACATCACTATTTAAAAGGCTTTTATTCACTTGATAGAATTGTTTTGTCCTATCTAATAGATTGATGAACTCATCACTAAAAACGACCTTAAAATAACCCTTAAATTGAGTATAAGAGGCTATGATATTATCAACACTATACCACTTACTTTGATTATAGAGTTTATAACCATAACTAATAGATGATATGTAGTGTAATGAGCCTTTAAAAGCATTGATATTGCCTATACTTAATTTGTTGTGTATCTCATCACAAGTAATAATATACGTGTTCTCATTAAGTCCATTTTCAGTTAATAGGCTACATAGATATAGCATAACCTTAAAAGTGTTAATGGGGTTATCATATTGTTTGTTAGCATTGTTTAGAGATAAATAATAGTCCATATTTTCAATGGTGGTATTATTACAATACCTAACTTTGATTAAGTTAAGCAATAGGTTATTAAAATACTTATTCTCGTATATCTTGTAAATAGTCTAACACCTCCTCATAAAATCTCTAATTGATTTTACAATTCAATTATATTTTAAAATGGGAGCGTGTGTTAAGTCTTTAACCTTAACAAAGGTAGCATATTTTTTTCAATAAAAAAAGTATATAAGCATTGAGCCTATATACTATATCAATTATTCTTTAGAATATGTATAACCATTTTCATCAGTTAGTCCTATATCATCAACGTAAATTGTATGGTTATAAGAGCCATCTAATTGTCCGTTAGCATAACCATTAATTGTATAATTTATATAAATTGTTTCGCCTGAAGATGTATAAGAACAACTTTGAATAGAGGGTTTATCTGGTAAAGAACAAATATTGTTTTCACTTAATATTACCTTATTTCCCAATTGACATTTTCCGTAAGTATCACATTTATATACACCATTAATAGATGTATCATTACTTGCACCACCAATATTAAATATCTTACTACCACCAAAGATTATTAAAACTAATACAATTATGCCACCTATGATTAGATAATTTTTTTTATTAGATGATATTTTTAAATCGTTAGTCTTATTTTTTTTATTAGGACAAGCACAATTAGGACAAGCACTTGCTTTATCACTAAACTCCTTGCCACATTCACTACATTTAATTAAAGCCATATTATATTCCTTTCAAATTATTTTTTTCTTTTCTTATCAATAACAACTGCAACAACAATTACTACAACAACTACTATTGCAACAAGACCTATAGCCATTTTATACACACACCTTTCATAAAACTATTTTTTCTTTTTCTTGCTAATGAAGAAAAAGACTACACCTATAATAGCCACAAAGAAAATTATTGTTTTCAAAGGGCTTACAAAACCTCTATTATTGTTAAATAATGTGAATAGCAATAGAAGAATAAGCACTATTGCAACTATCAAAGCCAAGTGATTTTGAAAGAAATTACCACTTGTACCCTTATTGCTTATAGTAGGTGCATTTTCTATATTGTTTTTATCATAAGTAGTTATATTACCAACAATACATCTACCCGTTGAACCCGACCAACTACCTTTTGTTAAGATTTCAATAACTGTTAATTCATCATTTGCTTTTACCTCAAATTGTTTTCCGTCCTGTTCTTGTGAGGTAGAGGTAGTGATAGGAGTTGCCATTGTGTTTATACCATTAGTAGCAACTATTGTACTTTGGTTTTTAACTTGTGTTATAGTACTGATATAATGTGTTCCAATAGGTACTTCTATTTCTATGCTTTTATTACCACCGACACCAATTTGTCCTACGGGTTGATTATCAATAAAAACACTACACCTTAAAGCAAGACCACCACTCTTAATAATTCTTACTTTCTTTTTTTCTTTTTCAATAGGACAACCACAATTCATACAAGCATTTGCCTTATCACTTATTTCTTTCCCACACTCTTGACACTTAATTAAAGCCATAACATCGTACTCCTTTCAATTATAATTATACCACAAAATCAAACTACCGGTGCATATAATTATAACTGATAGTTTGAAATAATATTATTGGGTGGTAATGTGAGAGATAAACCACAATTTCACGATGACTACTACTATTACAATATTGTTAGATTAAATATAAAGAAATATAGAAAACTTGCTAACTTGACACAACAAGAGTTAGCCGATATGGTAGAAGTTACTATGCACTATATTTCACAAATTGAAAGTGGTAATCCTAACAAATATTTCACGTTAGTAGTTATTGGTAGAATAGCCGATGCACTAAATATTGATATTAGACAATTATTTGATGATATCGGTATAGATGATTAAATAGTATAATTGCCGTTATGCTATTTTTTTCTTTTTATCTTTCTTTGTTTTTTTGTCATCTATTGGCTCTTGTAATTTTGCTATATCTTGTATTTCTTGGGCTATTTCTTCATAAAGTTTCATTATCTTTTGGTCTATTTCTTCAAGTTTTTCATTATAGGCTTTCATTTTCTTTTTTTGAAAACTAAAGGGCTTATTTTCTAACAACAAATCTCTTTCTTTGGTATAGTACTTAACTTGAGTTTCTAAAAAATCTAAAGTAATTTTACTTCCCTCAATAGTGTAGTTAGTTAATACATCTAATAGTTTCAAACTTAAAGCCTCATCATCTTTTTGTTTTGCTTTCATTTTTCCTCCTTCACTTACTATTTTAACATAAAAACCCTCAAACCACATATATTAAATGTAGTACATTAACTAAATGTTCATTAGATAATAGTTATGGTGAGGGATATATGAAAATCAGTAAAAATGATAACAAATATATCTATGTAATCGTTGGGAAGAACATTAGAAGAATTAGAAAAGAAAAAGGCTTAACACAAGTACAATTAGCCGACCTAATTCAATACAATGAGGGTACAATTGCTAATATTGAAAATAGTAGTTATCAAACATTTAGTTTAGAGTTCTTATATGTTATATCTAAAAAGTTAGATGTACCTATGGTTGAGTTCTTTAAAGACATAGATTAAAGTAAAAAGTGATAGATTTGTTCTATCTCTTTTTAAATGCCTTTATTTGCTTGTTTTAGCCACCATAGAAAGCCGATATAACGAAGTTTGATACAATATACTACATAAGAAAAACAAGTCTTAAAATCAAAATAAATACTTATATCAAAAAAAGAGATAGCCACGTTTTTGGGGCTATCATTGTGTAAAATAATTCCTTAAAATATTCTTTGCCACGACCTTTCATTTTGTTTGTTTTGGGTATAGGAGTACCATTAAGCAAGTACTTTATTTATAGTGTAGCAATTAACTTTTGTTAGTAGTTGCTACATTTTTTGTTTGTGTTTGGTTCATCATAGATTTTGTAGTAGTTAAGATGTCCCCATAATCTTGTATGAAATCACTATATAAACTTACAACAGCATTGTATATTCTTTCAATACGAAGATTAAAAGAGTTAGGAGATTTGTTTGGCTTTGTTCTACTTTCTAAATATCTATAAAATAAGTCGTATTCAATGCCACTTAATTTCTCTCCGGTATAAGTAAATAATGCACTCTTAACTATCATCTTCTTCATATAATCAACTGATTTTTTTTGTTTGTCATCATTTTTGTTATCAGACAAATAAACCTTTTTTTCTTTTGGTTTTTCTTTGCTTTTTTGTTCTTCGTTATTCATAAATTGCTCCTCTCGTACTAATGCTTTGAAAAAATAATCTAATCAGTACGTATAAAAGGAGTTATACAACAAAATCATAATAATTTCGTTTTAGGTTAATACTTGATATAGTAAAAATACCTTGCTTTTCATAATATTTCATAGTTCTTGCAACTTCCCACTTAATCTCATCTAAAGAGTTTGGATTATTAACAAGTCTTTTGTACCATACTCTTAAATGGTAGTATATGTTTCTACATTTGCTATCAACACTATTTTCTATGTCTTGATTTTGTTCTAAATAATTTCTAACAAACTCAATACCTATTATATAACTATCATTTACTTCATAAGTATTTACCAAAGAACTATTAAATCTTCCTAATGTGCTATAAGAATTATAAACGTGTCTTAACCAATCTTTAGTATTTATTTTACTATCTTGAAAAAAATCTTTATTATAACGTATTAATGCCCATAAATTAGTGTCATTATTTATATCAGTTGATACAGGACACTTTTTACCTCTATAACCATATATTAACATAATTATAACTCCTTTCGTACGTTGTATGTGTTCCAGAACAATTAAATCTTAACAAATATATAACTTAATTGATAGATATTATAACACACTTTTAACGTTTTTGATGTTCGTTTTTTGTTTGGTATCTTAATTAACAAAAAAATAGAGTGATTAAACACTCTATACGTACTTATAACTAATGAAGTGATAAAAGTCTTACATTATTTTGTGAAAAAAGTGTTAAAAGATAAGTTAGGTCAAACACGTTCCTTGTTAATCTATCAAGGCTTAAGCATATAATAGTATCAATTTTTTTGTTGCTTATATCTTCTAATAAATGCTTCATAGTTTTTGATTGCATACTTGTACCGGTTCTTTTATCTTTATATATATTGATAGTGCTAAAAGTACAAGGGTTATCTTCTAAAAAATCTTTGCATACCATTTCTTGTAAGTCTCTTTCATCATTTCTTGTATAAATTGCTATTCTTTTCAAATCTAATGTATCTTTTAAATCATCATAAGTATAAATACTCTCATAAACATCTAAATTAATTCTCATTTTTTTACTCCATTTCTAAAATTATTTTCTTTTCGTTCCGGAAACAACTAAATCATACCAAACTATGAAAAAACTTAATAGATAGTTTGCTTGATTTTTACTTGTTTTCGTGTTCGCTTTTTGTTTGGTATCAATAGCCTCAAAAAGTGGCTAATTTTGTGCTAATTTCATCAAAAACGTAGCTCTTTTTGGCTTTTTGTACCAAAAAATGTATATCTTGAATGTGTCTCAATGCCTTTATTTTCAATGTTTTGGTTATTTTTCACACTTTTGGTTGGATGAACAGGTCCACAAGGACTTCAAGGAATAGCAGGCCCACAAGGTATAGAAGGACCAATAGGTCCAACAGGTCCAACAGGTGCAACAGGTCCAACAGGTCTTCAAGGAATAGGAGGACCACAAGGTATACAAGGTGAAATAGGTCCAACAGGCCCAACAGGCCCTGCAGGTCCACAAGGACTTCAAGGAATAGCAGGACCACAAGGTATAGAAGGTCCAACAGGCCCAACAGGTCCAGCAGGTATAGATGGTACTGATGGTGAAACTCCAACATTAACTATAGGAACAGTAACAACAGGGGCACCAGGAACAGATGCAGCAGCAACAATCACAGGTGTAGCGCCAAACTTTGTTATAAATTTAACAATACCACAAGGCCCAACAGGACCAACTGCGTAGGTTTAAAATATGTCAAAATATAAAATTAGTGTGTATGCTATAAGTAAAAACGAAGAAAAGTTTGTAGATAGGTGGATGGATTCAATTTCTGATGCGGATGAAATTATAGTATTAGATACAGGATCAACTGATAAAACAGTAGAAAAGTTAAAAAAAAGAGGTGCAAAGGTAGTAATAAAAGAAATTAAACCATGGAGATTTGATGTTGCTAGGAATGAATCATTAAGTTTGGTTTCAAAAGACACTGATATATGTATATGTATGGATTTGGATGAGGTAATACAAGAAGGTTGGAGAGAAAAATTAGAAAAACTATGGAATGATAAGATAAACAGGTTAAGATATAATTATAATTGGAGTTTTGATGAATATGGCAATCCAGCAGTAAACTTCTATATAGAGAAAATTCATTCAAGAGATAACTACAAATGGACTCATCCAGTTCATGAAGTCCTAACATATGAGGGTGATAATGAAGTATTTCTTACAACTGATGATATAACAGTAAATCATTATCCAGATTCATCTAAATCAAGAGGTAGTTACTTACCACTTTTGGAACTATCAGTTGAAGAAAATCCTACTGATGATAGAAATATGCATTATTTAGGTAGAGAATATATGTTTTATGGAAAGTGGAATGAGGCAATTGATACTTTGATTAGACATTTAAATTTACCATCTGCTACATGGAAAGATGAAAGATGTGCTTCAATGAGGTTTATAGCAAGGTGTTATACTAATTTAAAAAGATATGACGAGGCAAGAATGTGGCTTGATAAGGCAATTAATGAATCACCTTACTTAAGAGATCCTTATGTAGAAAGAGCACTACTTGAATACAATTTAAAAAATTGGGATGAAGTAGAAAAATACTCTCTAGAAGCATTAAAAATAAATAACCATGAAAAAACATATATTAATGAAGTTTTTAGTTGGGATCACACAGTATATGATCTACTATCATTATCATACTATTTTAGAGGTAATAACGAAAAAGCTTTAGAATATGTAAATAGGGCACTTGAAATATCACCTGATGATGAAAGATTAAAGAAAAATAAAGATATATTTGAAAAAGAATTAAAGAAGTATTAATTCTTTTTCTTTTCCGTATATAATTTTTTTATTTTACTACTTAGATTTTTTCAAATTTATATTATACTATTTATAGTAGGAGTAATTAATATGAGTAAAAAAGTAAATGAAAAATCTATAATTTCGGTAGAAACTAAAAAAATATTGAAATTATGTAAATTACAATTTTTAGGAAAATTTTTAATTTCATTATTAGTTCGAGGAATTTTACTTATAATACCATTATTGTATAGTGATGCAATAGAAGCAGTAACAAATGACAATTTTAGTTTAGGATATAATTTAATAATTATTTCTATAATAGTTACTGCATTTTATTATTTATCGGAAATAGTAAATGATGTTATATATTATAAGTTATATAATAAGATATATAACTTATATACTAAATTAGCAACAGAAAGTACAATTAAAAATTCTATGTATAGTTTATCTAGATTTTCGTTAGGAGAATATACTAATATACTAAATAGTGATGTAGAAATAATATCAGCCTTTTTCTCAGATTTAGTTATGAGGACTGTACAAATACTAGAATTTATATTTATTTATACATATTTTTTAAATATAAATATATATATATTTGTAGTAACATTAATTATATCGGTATTTTCTTTAGTATATTTAATTGAAAATGGTAAAAAAATACAAGAAAATAATTTTAATAGAAAATTAAATTTGGATAAAAAAACATCTATAATCCATAATGTGTTTTTAGGAATAAAAGAAGTTAAGGGATTTAATATTTATTCTAAAATAGGTACAAAAATAGAAGAGGGATGTAATAATTATTTAAAATCAAATGCTAAATATAATAATAAAAGTAACATAACCAAATTTATATCATTACTATTTATTGATGTATTTAGACTTATTCTTATTATATATATGATATATTTAGTATCACAGGGTAATATGAACATAGGAACAATACTTGTTGTATACACATATTATGGTAAAATAATTGATAATTTTAAAATTGTATCGACATTAAATGTTCAAGTTAGAAATGTTTCAACATCATTAAATAGATTTAATAAAATATTAGAATATTCAAACCAAAAAAAGGAAAAACAAACTAGAAAATTAAGAGAATATAATGGAAAAATAACGTTCCTTGATGTTATATATGGAAATAAAAATGATCCTATATTAAATAATGTATCATTTGAGATACTTCCAAATTGTATTACAGTTATAACAGGTAAAGCAGGAACAGGTAAAACGGGTGTGTTTGATTTACTTTTAAAGATGAATAGAAAACATTCAGGAAAAATATTAATAGATGATATAGAAATAGAAAGAATAAATAATGATGTTTATTATAATTTAGTATCCATAGTTAGAAAAGAACATATTTTTTTAGATATGAGTATAAAAGATAATCTACTTTTAATTGATGATGACTTTGATAGAGTAATTGAAATATGTAAAATATTGCATATACATGATTACATTTGTAGTCTATCAAATGGATATGATACAAATATAAATAGTAAAGAGGATAATATAACTAATAATGTTAAACAACTTCTTTCAATTGCAAGAGTACTTATAAAAAATAGTAAGATAATGTTATTTGACGAAACAATTAGTATTTTAGAGAAGAATAGTCAAGATATAGTTTTAGATTTACTTGATAAATTAAAAGAAGATCATACTATAGTAATAATTACAAGAGAAAAAAATGTTATAAAACATGCAGATAATATAATTGTAATGAATGATAATTCTATAAAAGAAATAGGTACAGAAAAAGGGTCAAAGAAAAATAAAAAAAATTTTTATGGATTATATTATGGTGACATTTAGTTGTATAATTATAATGATTTTATATGATACTATAAACATAGGTGATATGATCCTTAGAGTAATTTTGGAGAATACACTTATTGATTCAATCTTATATATATGATATAATTAATATGGTGATAGTATGGAAAAAATAGTTTTATGTGGAAGTATGAAGTTCAAAAACGATATTATAAAATTAAGTAAAATTTTACAAGAAAAAGGATTTGATGCATTATTACCAATAGAATGCATCAAAGGACTACCAAAAGAAATAGCTTCAAGAGCACATTTTAAAAGGATAGTAGATCAAGATACTTCAGCCATATTAGTTATAAATAGGGATAAGGGTGATATTAAAAATTATATAGGGCCAAATACATTTGCCGAAATAGCTTTTGCTTTTTATCACAATAAAAAAATATTTTTACTTCAGAATATGTATGAGCCATATAAAGATGAATTAACTGGTTGGAATTGTATTTGCCTTAATAATAATATTGACAACATTGATTTTTAAAAAAGGTGTTGCAATAAATATATAATTTTGATATAATCATATTGCTTATTTTAAATGGCGATGTAGCTCAGTTGGCTAGAGCATTCGGTTCATACCCGAAGGGTCGAGGGTTCGAATCCCCCCGTCGCTACCATTGGGAAATCTGTTCGAACTTTTTCGAGCATTCTATAGAAGACTTGTCAAAAGTCTTTTTTTATGTTATTATGAATATGTCAAGGAAACTTGCATAAAATAAAAAAGGGAAATATTCAGTTTCGTCAAGTTGAATGTCTACCCAATTAAAATTGATTAGACACTTATTCTAGCGAATGAGTGTCACTTTTTTATTACAATAATCATTATGATTAGGAGTAACAAAATGATAGAAAGATATCTAAGAACTTTTACGATAAAAATTCTCTTCTTCATTTTTATCAAACCTCCTCTCTATAAGAGATTTGGTAGACACTCAACAACTGATATTTCCTAATCAAAATTATACTATATGTTAATTTCTTAAACAAGCGAACATGACAATATTTATAAAAATATTTTATAAACCACCCATATTTTGATATTTGTCAAAATATGTAGGGGGTTAGAAATTTTGTCAAAACAAAATATTGTATATAATAATTAAAATTATGCAGGAGTACTTAGTATGAAATATGAAAAGAAAGAAATTGAGAGTTTAGAATTCTATACTTCCAGAAAGTCTCATCGATGTTTTGATTATGAGGAGATAAATGAATTTTTAAGATTTTTACTTAATCCAAATGATTTTTATAAATGGGTATATATAGATTATACAAAAATTAAAGAAATTCTAAATTCTGTAGAAAAATTATATTGTTTATGTTGTAAATATGGTAAACATCATGATATTCCAAGAATTATTTATAGGCAAGAACACCATTATAATGATATTATAGAACATACAGATAAGAATTTAAATAGGTGGAGTTCAAAATCTTTTTTATCATTCACAAAAACTCTTAGTGAAATTAACCGATTTAAGTTTGATGAAAATGCTAAAGTAATAACTGTATCAGTAAATAATAGTGATATTAAAAACAGAAAAATACCATTTATAGATGTAACAGACATTTTAGGAGAAGATAAATATTTGAAAGATGAGCAAGAAATATTAATTCCTCCATTTACACTAATGGAAATCTCTCACTTTAATATGAGAGTTTTATCAGACAGTTATATTAAACTACAAAATGATAGTTTAGAAGAATATGAAGAATTACTAGAAAAATTTATTTTATTTTTTAAAGATTATGGTAATAATCTAGAACAATTAAATTATTCAAGAAAAAAATTGGGTGAATCATTTTCAAAGAAACTATTAAAGGAAAAATCTAGAATTATGATGATATAATATACAAGTTGTAGATAACTATCTCAATCGTACCAAAAGGAATTCTGCTCGAACTTTTAAAGTTTGAGTTTGATAAATAACTAATTCAGAAATGGATTAGTTTTTTTGTTATTAAAAACTATCCTAAAAGAAAGGATGGTATTATGGTAAATATTGTTAAAGAAGAATTGCCTATTGAAGAATCATTAAGAAAGAAATTAGAACTAATATGTGAGTTTGCTAAAACTACACCAACAATTATTAATGGTAATATAAGAAAAATATATAG
>JAGBAW010000037.1 GCA_017938725.1 Bacilli bacterium
AAAGTGGTAGAAAAATGTCAAAATATAAGTAATTTTAGATATTAAAACCCTAAAATTGCTATTTTTTTGCTCTTTTGTGGGTGATATAAAAGGCTGTATGACAAAGTCGGTTTAAAAAACCGACTTTGTCAACAGCCTGAAATCATCTTAAAGATGATATTATTTTTCTTCATATACGCTAACTTGTTTTTTATCTCTACCTTTGCGTTCGAATTTAACATAACCGTCAATTTTAGCATATAAAGTATGATCTACACCCATGCCAACATTTTTACCTGGATAAATTTTTGTTCCTCTTTGACGATATATTATAGATCCGGCTGATACAAATTCACCATCAGATGCCTTAGCTCCTAATCGTCTACCTGCTGAATCACGTCCATTATGAGTTGAACCTTGCGCTTTAACGTGAGCAAATTTTTGTATATTTAAAAATAATTTTAACATATCTGCTTACCTCCTTAATATTTTAATATTTTTAGGATAATCTTTTTCAAGTCCTTCAAGCATAAAAATCATATTATTAATAAGTTTTCTAATTATTTCTTCTTCTTTTAATATTTCTATTTTAATTTTGTTATCCAAATCTTCATAATAAATAGAATCTTCATCAATATCTATGCAAGCATTAATAGTTGTTATTACTATTGATGACACTGATGCGCACACAATATCTTTTCCTAGTTCATCAAAATATGCATGACCTGACATTTCTATTTTATTATTTTCTACTATTACCTTTATCATACTTATTTAATAGACTTAATTACTACTTTTGTATATGGTTGTCTATGTCCTTGCGTTTTATGATAATTCTTCTTTGGATTATATTTGAAAACTTTAATTTTTCTTTGTTTTCCATGTTTTACTATTTCACCAATTACCTTAACACCTGTTAAATATGGACATCCTACTTTTGCATCTAGCATTAAAACTTTATCAAATGTTACTTTATCACCAACATTACCATCTAATTTTTCAACGTAAATTTCGCTTCCTTCTTCAACAGCATATTGTTTACCACCAGTTTCAATAATCGCTTTCATAAGTTTACCTCCTTTATTAATATTCTAAGACTCGCCTAAAAAGGTGCTTGATGCTTAAAACCTTTTGAAGTGCGGTTGTAGAGCCAAGAGGCTTTACAAACATTAAGATTTTACCATATTTATATGTATAATGTCAATTGATTTTTGATATTTTATTCCGATACGATATAAATATTTAATCAAACTATAAGATGGTACGTATTATTATATACATGACTATTAATTTTTCTATAAAAAATAATATAATTATAACTTTTTTACAAAAATTTAATTATACTATTTATCAATTCTTTTTCATAAATTTTTTCATTATTTACCTTAATAATTTTTGATGGAACACCAACAGCAGTACAATCTTCTGGAATATCTTTTAAAACAACAGCACCTGCACCCACCTTTGAATTATCTCCTATTAAAATGTTACCCAAAATTTTAGCACCTGCTCCTATCATAACATTATTACCTATAGTTGGATGTCTTTTACCTTTTTCTTTGCCTGTTCCTCCTAAAGTTACACCATGATAGATTGTTACATTATCGCCTATAACTGCAGTTTCACCTATTACTACTCCAAAACCATGATCTATAAATAAATTTTTACCAATTTGTGCACCTGGATGAATTTCAATACCTGTTTTTCTCTTTGCCTTTTCAGATATTAATCTAGATAGAAAAAAGTGTTTTTTTAGATATAAATAATGTGATATTTTATAATATATTTTTGCTTTAAAACTAGGATATAAAAATACTTCAAAATTAGATCTAATTGCAGGATCTTTTTCTTTAATTAATTCAATTTCTTCTTTTATGTATTTTATTATTTTCATACGTTACTCCTTTATATATTTATATGAATTTAAATATATAAAGCATAATAAAAAGGACTAAATGCCTTATAATAATTTCTTTTTTCTAAAAATGAATGCTATTATTATTGATATCACAAGTGAAAAAACAAGTACAATTATAAATGCATATTTCATATTAGATATTTCACCTAAGTTAACATTCATTCCCATAAATGATGATATCATAGTTGGAACAGAAAATATAATCGTAATACTTGTAAGTATTTTCATTGCAGTATTTAAATTATTAGATATGATTGTTGCATAAGTTCCTGACACACTTCCTAGTATTTCTCTATATATATTAGCCATTTGAGTTGCTTGTTCATTTTCAATTGATGCATCTTCAAGTAAATCTAGATCTTCTTCATACATTTTAATTACATTACCCTTTGATATCTTATCAATTAATTTTTTATTTTCATTTAATGATGTTATAAAATAAACTAAACTTTTTTCTATATTAAGAACATTAATTAATTCTTCATTTTCTGATAAATTATGAAGTTCTTTTTCTGTTTTATCTATTTCATTATCTATTTTTCTTAAATATTTTAAATATAATTTAGCATTTTCATAAAGAAGCTTTATTATAAACCTTGATCTCATTTCCGTTCTTACATTTTTTATTCTTCCCCTTTTAAATAATTTTAATATTTCAAGTTTTTTAGATGATATAGTTAAAAAATATGAATCTCCTCCAAGTAAAATTCCAAAAGGAAGTGTTGAATACTTTGTATCCCTATCTTCAATATATGGGGTATCAACTACTATTAAAGTAGAATTTTCTTCAATTTCAACTCTTGGCATTTCTTCTTCATCAAGCATTTTTATTATTAAATCTTTATCAATTCCAGTTTTAGTAGATACTTCTTCTATTTCTTCCTTTGTAGGAGAAACTAAATCTATCCAGCAATTTTTTTCAATATCGTCCATTTTTTCTATCATTGAATCTTTATTAGATTTATAAATTCTTATCATCTTTTACCTCCTACAGAAACTTACAATGTTTACATAATTCCTCACATTTCGTATTATTTTTAAAATTAATAAACATATCATTAAATCTTTTACTTTCTATTATATCTATTAAATTATCTACAAAAATATTACCCAAATTTATTATTCCTTTTGAATCTAAACAACATGGAATAATAGTGCCATCTACAAGTATTCCTATATGATCACTTAGGCCATAACATGTCCCATTATCATTATAATAATTGTTGTTTAAAGATGGCCAAATAAATTCTTTAGAGACGCTTAAAAAAATATTTTTTTCTAATTTTATATTAGCCCTTTTTTCTAAAATGTCAATAGTTAAATTACAACTGTATTTTTTATTTAATTTGTCTAATATATCTTTAGTATTTTTATTTTTCAACCATATTCTATAAGAAATATACGTCATATCTTTTAATTCATCAACCTTATTAAAAATTTTATCAAGATATTTATCTAGTAAAATATTATATTTTTCACTATAACTATGCAATGAAATATTTAGCTGTCTTATATTTTTTGTTTTTATTTTATCTATTAAATAACCATTAGAGGTTAAATTGATATTAATTTTATTTTTGTTGGCATAATCAATAAATTCATTTATATTAGGATGAATTAATGGTTCTCCCAAAACATGAAGATATAAATAATTAGTATAATTTGATATTTTATCTATAACTTTCTTATATTCATCAAAACTCATAAATCTTCTTTTCCTACTATTTTTAATACAAAAATCACATGATAAATTGCAGTTATTAGTTATTTCTAAATATATCTTTTTAAATCTTATAATACCACACCCTAAACATCAACATTTTATCATAATAATTTTTAAATTACAAATTGAAAAAGGGATATTTAATCCCTTTAGTTTTCTGCCTCTTCAAGCATATTAGTTATAAATATTCCATACCCTCTTGTACAATCATTTACAATAACATGCGTTACTGCGCCAATTATTTTATCATCTTGCACAATTGGAGAACCACTCATACCTTGGACTATACCACCAGATAAGTTTAATAATTTTTCATCAGTTATTTTAAAAACAATATTTTTAGTAGTATCTTTGGTATTTATCTTTTCTATTTCAATTTCATAAGATTGTACATCTTCACCCTCTATAACAGTAAATATATTTGCTTTACCTAATTTTATTTCATCATTCTTCGCTACTTCATATAAATTATCACTATTAATATTTGATGTATAATCACCAAATATACCTTTTATTGTATTTTCATTTATAATACCATATTTATTGTTAGCATCATAATTAGCCTCTTTCTCACCTGGAACTCCATTGATTGACTTTGTTATTCCCGTAATATAGGAATAATATATCGAACCCTCGTCTATATTTAATGTTTCATTTGTGTTTTTATCTGCTATTTCATGACCTAATGCACCAAATTTTTTAGTTTTTGGATCTATAAATGTTAATGTACCAATACCATTTATAGTATCTTTTACATAAAGACCTGTTTTATATTCACCATTTTGATTTACAATTTTTAAAGAACCCTGATAACTCTTCCCTTTTCTAATATATTCTATATCTATTTGCGTCTTATCATCGTCTTTATTAATTTCATTTGTATAATCAGATATACTATTAATAGAATTATTGTTTACCTTTGTAATGTAATCACCTTTCTGAACACCTGAAGATTCAGCAATAAGTTTACCATCAATTTCATATAAACCTATAACTAATATTCCTTTAGTTTTTACTTCAATACCAATATTATTACCGCCAAGAATTAACTTATCTGAATAAGCAAGAACATTTATTGGTATACTAAGTAATGAAATAAGAAGCATTAAAAAAATTTTTTTAAATTTCATTATTTAAGCTCCTTTGTAATCCGGATTACATTATTATTATGATACATACACTAAAATATATATCAATAAAAAAATGGAAGTTTTTTTGGTATTTACTGTAATAATAATCTTTTTATTCTATTTGAATCATTATCTAAGTAAGAATAGTTTATATCAAGCTAAAAATTATTTTCTCTGTTATATAAATTTAATATTATTTGTGTTTTATCACTAAATACATTTTTATTTTTTAAATTTTTACATATTTCATCTTTTATATCCAAAGTGAATCCTTACGTATATGTAGTTTTTTTATATTATTAATTAATAATTTTATATTATGCATAATCTGACCTCTACAAAATAAAAAGAAACTAAATTAATATTTTTTTCAGTAATTTATCATAATAATCATGTATTTTCAATTTGAACCTATTCTTCGGTCTTAAATTCTTCTAAAGTACCATTTTCCTTTAATATTTCATTAACTGCTTTTTCTGCATTTTCAAGTTTATCAGAACACTCTTTAGCAATATTCATAGCTTGTGTATATTTATTTATTGCGTTATCCAAATCTACATTTCCGTTTTCTAATTCCTTAATTATAGATTCTAATTCACTTAATTTTTCCTCAAAAGTTTTTTCTTCTTTTTTCATATTAATTCTCCTTTATTTCTAATACCTCTGCATTAACTATGCCATTTTCAAAAGTTATATCAATTTTATCCTTTAATTTTATACTTTTAATATTTGTAACAACAATATTATCTTTTTTAGTTATTGAATACCCTCTTTTTAAAGTATTAAGTGGATTTAATACTTCTAATTTATTTATTAAATTAGTATATTTATTATTTTTATTTTCAAACATTTTTTCTGGAGTTAAAAATAGATAACTTGATTTTATATTTTCATATCTTAGTTTATTTGAAGATAAAATGTTCAATATAAAGTTTTTTAATCTTTCTATATAATTAGAAAGTTTTTCTTCCTTTACTTCGTAAATACTCATAGGATTTTTAAGTATATAACTATCAAGTACCTTATTTAAATATATTATATTATTATCTACTTTGCCTTTTATATTTTTACTTAATCTTATTTGGTATTGACTAATAAGTTTTTTTAATTCTTCCTTGGATGGTACTGCAAGTTCAGCAGCTCCTGTTGGAGTTGCAGCACGCATATCAGAAACAAAATCACTAATGGTAAAATCTATCTCATGACCAACTGCACTTATAATTGGTGTCTTACATTCATATATAGCTCTCGCAACTATCTCCTCATTAAATGCCCATAGATCTTCAATGGATCCTCCACCACGTCCTACAATTAAAGTATCTAAATTATATGTATCTGCTAATTTTATATTTTTTACAATATCTTCCTTTGCCTCTTTACCCTGCACTAATGATGGAAATAATATAACCTCGCATAGAGGAAATCTCCTATTAATAGTAGATATTATATCCTTAATCGCTGCCCCAGTTGGTGCAGTTACAACTCCTATTTTTTTTGGTATTTTAGGTATTTGCTTTTTATGTGACACATCAAATAACCCTTCTTTAGATAATTTATTTTTTAACTCTTCATATAAAGCATATAGGTTACCAATTCCATCTTCCATCATATCTGAAACATATATTTGATAATTACCAGTACTTTCAAATACACTTATTCTACCCTTTACTAAAACCCTCATACCATCAATTGGTTCAAAATTAATATTTTTAGTTGATGATGCAAACATAATTGCATTTATTCTAGATTCCTCATCTTTAATAGTAAAGTAAAAATGACCTCTTGTATGATGCTTAAAATTTGATATTTCACCCTTTATATATACTTCTTGTAAATTAGCATCATTATCAAGCTTATACTTTATATATCTAGTTAAAGCCGCTACCGTTATATAATTATTATTCATTATTTTCACCATGATAAATACTATCGAGTACTGCATTTATCATATTTTTAACCTTTTCATCTGAATAATCATTTGCAAGTTCAACAGCTTCATTTATTGCTACTATTTCTGGTGTATCAGTATAAACTAGTTCATAGATACCCATTCTAAGTATCGCTTGATCTGTTTTTCCAAGTCTATCAATAGTCCAATCTTTTAAATATTTATTTGCTATCTTATCTATATCATTTTTGTATTCAATAACCCCATTAACTACATCATTTACAAATTCATTTTCTATTTTTACTGATTCAGCTATAACATTTTTTACATTATAATCAATGTTATTTGATTCATATAAAAATATTTGATATAAAATTGTCATTATTTTTTTTCTAAGTTCCGTTCTGTTCATTTTTACCACCTAAAAATATTCTAGCATAAAAAAGAAAAAAAAGATAGTTATATAATATTTTCGGTTTTTATTAAATTTTTATATAGATTAATTTCTACTTTTAAATTATTAATAAAATTTCGAAAATTTTTATTAAAATTCAGTCTTTACACACAAATATATAACATCTAATATATTTTTTACTATTATTCAATTAAATAATATTTATAGTAATCATAAATTATTTATTTCCTCAATTGATAGACCTGTCGATTTTGATATATCCTCTATACTAAGACCAAGTTTAGTTAAATTTTTGGCAATCTTAACAGAAGCTTCTTTTGAACCTTTCTCAATGCCTTTCTCAATACCTTGTTCGATTCCTTCCTTTTTTCCTTTTTTTATTCCTTCCTCTAATCCCTCTTTTAAGCCCTCTTCTCTTGCTTTTCTTTTCGCTACTGATAATCTTGAATTTCTTATCTTTCTTAAATCTTCTTCTCTACTCATATATTCTCTAAACTCTGGATTTTTATTTATATTCTCT
>JAGBAW010000038.1 GCA_017938725.1 Bacilli bacterium
ATAGTACTTTTAGTTTAAAAGATAATTATAGAACAAATTATTTCTTGTCAAAAAGAATGTAAAAATATGTAAAAAAAATACAAATTAATTGTATGACTTGTATTTTCTCTTAAATTTTTCCAACATTTACTTTACTTCATCTAACTTTTTTTGACAAAATTCTTTTTTACTGTATACAAAAAGAGTAAACTTTAATTTTTTACTCTCAGCATTAATAATATAATAATTTTCTTACCTATTTAACTTGTATACTTTTTCATCATCAACATTAAAATAATACTTTAAATCTTCTATATCAATGACATGCCCATTTATAATATTATTTAAATAATGGTTACAATCATATACATTATCACTACCGCGCTTTATTATCCCCTTTTCTACTGCACTATCAATATAATAATAAAAATTATTAAAAATAGCACATTTTTCTTCATAAGCAAGTTTTCTTGAATAATTGTCTAAGTTTAATATGAATTTTCTTGCTTCTTCTTTAGTTCCATAAATTTTTGATAATGCTTCATATAAAATATCATCCTTTTTTTCATTGTAAGATTTCAATACTACGTCAGACCCAACAAGTTCACATAATAATCTAATTGTATTAACATTTTTATCATATGCATCAACACTATCATTATTTTCGTAATATTCTCTTTCTAGTAATGCAGTCATTCCTTCGTTTAAAAAAGTACTTTCAAAATCACCAGTTGAGTGAATAACTTCATGTAATAAAGCCGTATCTCTAGGCATGTCAGATTCATATATTTCAACTTTATTTAATAAATCAATATAACTTGCGCATATATAGCTACATGTTTCTTCATTATATAATATTTTTTCTATATTCTCTATTTCAATGTCGCTTAAATCATTATATAATTCTTTATAATTAATATAGTCACTCTTTAAAGCATATTCACTAATTTCTTTTAATATTTCTTTATCACTATCTATTATTTCTCTATTTTTATCTATAGCTTCATTAATATATTCCTCTATTTGATATTCAGTTAAATTATTTTTATCATGCGTTATAAAAGGATTTATATTTTTATACCCTGCGTGCAAAAACAAAACTATATTAACCATTAAATGAATTTTCAAAAGACTCTTTCTTATTTTGAATTTAATTTTATTTTTATTATATTCTTCATTTATTACTGGCCTAAGCTCGGATATTAAATATTCAAAGCATCCATACAAAGGCGTAAATAACATAATATTTACCATTAGTAACTTAAAACTATTGATTGAACAAAGTATCATAGAACTACCTAAACTTCTAATGACGGATGTAAAATAATCCGCTTTCTTATCTATTTCTAATAATAAATCGGAATTCTTCTGCATTTTAACTATAAAGTCATTTTTAATTATATCCACATCTTCTTTATTTTCGTATTTAGATGTATTTATAAATAATATCTTATTATCATAAATTAATTGTTTTAATGAAGTTTTTTCTTGATTTTCTACCTTTTGCTTTACTTCGTAGAATATATCCATCATTCTATTTACTTCATCAAGATATTTATTACTATAATCAAATTTATAAATAACACTCTTAAAATTTTGATTATATATACCGATTTCCTCTATAACTACTCTTTTTTCTTTATCTCTATGCCAAAATGCATACATTGTTTGAATCATAAAAAAACTCCCTTTTTGTAGGGAGTATTCTATCATAAATTATTTTATATTGCAAATAATTTTTTCAAAACATCTTATTCCATCCATAGCAGATGTAGTTATACCTCCTGCATAACCTGCACCTTCTCCTATCGGATATATTCCCTTTATATTAGACATATAATTGTCACCTCTTAATATTCTTATAGGAGATGATGTTCTTGTTTCTACACCTGATATAATTACATCATCATTATTATATCCTTTTATTTTAGTGTTAAAATATTCTATTGCCTCAATTAAATCATTACAAATAAATTTTGGTAATATATTATTTATATTTGAAAAATTATAACCACCTTTAAATTCAGGTTTTACTGTTTTAAAATTAGTACTTAGTATATTTTCTTTAAAGTCTTTATAAAGTTGTACTGGAATTAATCCTTTACCTTCTTCATATGCGAGTTTTTCTAGTTTTATTTGAAACTGCATACCATCAAATAAATTATCACCAAAATCTTTATTAGATACTTGAACGATGAGTGCACTATTAGAGACTTTACTATCTCTTTTATAATTACTCATACCATTTATTACTAAATTTCCTTCTTCACTTGATGCATTAACTACATATCCGCCAGGACACATACAAAAAGAATAAACCCCTCTTTTATCTTTTGCGGTATATGTTAGTTTATAATCAGAAGGTGGCAATAATTTACTAAAAGATCCATACTGACTTTTATTAATCATTTCCTGGGTATGCTGAATTCTTACACCTACCGCAAATGGTTTACTCATCATATCAAGTCCATTTTCATGTAACATTTTAAATGTATCCCTTGCACTATGACCAATTGCAATTACTAGATTATCACAAGGTATTAATTCATCATTATTTACCTCTATTTGTTTAATAGTATTATTTTCTATAACTAGATTAGTTAGAAGAGTATTATATCTAAAGTATCCTCCCATCGCAGTTATTTTATTTCTCATATTAATTATTACATTTCTAAGTAAATCTGTACCAATATGAGGTTTATTTTCATATAGTATTTCTTTAGGTGCCCCACATTCTACAAATATTTCAAACACTTTTTTCATTCTAAAATTCTTATCTCTTACTAAAGTATTTAACTTGCCATCTGAGAAAGTACCTGCGCCACCTTCACCAAATTGAACATTAGAGTTTTTATTTAATTTACCAGTTTTCCAAAACTTTTCTATAGTTTTAACTCTATCTTCTACTTTTTCTCCTCTTTCAATTATAATAGGTTTATAACCATATTCTGAAAGCATATATGCGCAAAATAATCCTGAAGGGCCTGATCCTACAATAATAGGCCTATTTTTCATATTTCCTTTATTTTTAATATCAAAATTATATGTTTCATCTTCTTTTAAATAAATATCATTAGATTTATTATTATCTAATATTTTCTTTTCATTTTTTACATCTATTTCTACTTCATAAATATAATTAATATTTTCTTTATCCCTTGCATCTATAGATTTCTTTACTACTTCTATAGAACTTATATCATTTTTATTTATCTTTAGTTTTGATGCGGTTTTATATATTATTTCATCTATTGTATTATTATTAATATTAATCTTTATTTGTCTTACTCTTATCATTTTATATCACTTCCTGCAAGGTATCCTGAAATAAATGCAAATGTTAAATTGTATCCACCACAATCACCATTAACATCAAGTAGTTCACCTGTTACATATAAATTATCAACTATTTTTGACATCATATTTTCTGGATTAATTTCACTTAAAATAACTCCTCCAGAGCATACTTGCGATTTATCAAAAGAATTAGTTCCAGTTATATTAAATTTGTATGTTATTATGTTAGTAGCAAGCTTATCTATTTCCTTATTTGTTAAATCTTCTAATTTGACATCAAAATTTATATTTGATGTTTTTAATATTACACTTACTATTTTTTTATTTAATATTCCCTCTAAAACTTCATATATTGTTCTATTATTAACTAATTTATTTCTTTTATTAATATAGTTTATAAACTCTTCTTTGGTACTTATAAAAGGAATAAAATTAACTAAAGCATATTTATCATTATCATTTTTATTTACTAAATAACTAATATTAAATACACATATACCACTTAATCCATAATCAGTTAGCTGAAGTTCTCCTATATCTTCTTTTAATAATTTATCATTATCATATAATGATACCTTAGCTTCACATCTAACTCCAGAAAGATCTTTTAGAAATTTATTATTTGATTTAATCTGAACAAGTGCTGGATTTACTTTAGTTATATTATGAGAAAAATTTTTTAAAAATTTATAACCCATCCCATCTGAACCTGTTTTTGGATATGCTTTTGATCCTGTAGATATTATTAATTTATCACAAGATAGTTCATCATTAATAATAAATTTATTATTATCATATTTTATATCATTAACTAAATAATCACATATAACCTCTACATTTAAAGCTTTAAGTTCACTTTTAAGTGCATCTTTTACACTAACTGCTTGATTTGAATATGGATAATAATAACCATTTTTAATTTTATAAACTATTCCAATTTCATCATAAAATTTAAGTAATTCATTAACATTATCTCCTGTAATTATTTTATTTACTATATCCATATTATTAGAATGATAATGATTAATACTCTGATCAACATTAAAATAATTACATCTTCCATTTCCCGTCATTAATAACTTTTTTAATATATCACTATTTCTTTCTAAAATAGTAACTTTATTACCTTTTCTTTTTGCATATATAGCAGAAACAACTCCTGATACTCCACCACCAATTATTACAACTTTACTCATAAATTCACTCCTAGAAAGATTATACCATTAATTAAAATAAAATAGTATTTTGTTTATACTATTTTACTTTTCAAATGTATATATTTTATTTTTTCCTTGTCTTATTTTTTGAAGTTGTTCACTTAATACTGCCCTTGTATAATATACTGAGCCTTCTAAATCTATTTGATCATCTAAAAATTCATATTTTTTCTTACTATGTTCCCATTCTTGTTGATGTTTATTTACAAATTCAGGTGTTAAAAAATTTGTTGAGGCATCTTTTATATCAATTTTCCCCCTTTTTTCTAACATTCTTTCAAAATAATATGAAAATTTATCTAAATCATATTCCCCACCATGCATTTGATAAATATCATAAAAATCTTTAATTCTAGTATTAATTAAATCAGGTCTATTGCTCTCTACAATTATACATAATTTTTCAGCTAGTGTTTCTTCTTTTGATGGAACAACTATATCATATTCCTCATCAAATTTAAATATTTTTGGAACGGATTTAATCTCTTTTTCAAATATGCATGGATGTTTTTCCCTATAATCTATACCTATCTTATGATCAATCTTTCCATATTTAGCAGAAATAGGTATTTTATATATTCCTGTGTATGTTTGATGTGGTTTTCCACTAAGATTATATTTTATACCATTTGCTATTTCATCATTGCACATTGCATTAACCAATATTATAAATGGATCATGGTGTGATTCAATGCTTGTTATATCTATATCAGTAATAGGTCTTACCATATTTCTTAAATGAACAAATTGTGCAAAACTCCCTTTTACTATTATACTCTGATCAATATTTTTTTGACTTAATCTATATAATAACAATCTAGAAAAGAAAGTATTATATGTATTTTTTATACTGAGATTTAATCTTTTCGATTCTTTCTTTAAAAATGCTTTTAATTGTTCATAATTTCTTAATTCAACCATAAAATACCCCTCCTGTTTCATCAGTGGGATATTATAGACTAAATTTAACTTTTTTGCAAATATTTTAATAAATATATAAAAAATTAATCCCTAAAATAAATATATTTCTATAAATGTTTAATCTACTTTCCCTTATTTTTATACTTTCATAATTTTGAATTTTTACCTGTTAAAAGCGATAGGGTTCCCTGTAAACTGTCAAAATTGGAAAACGATACGCTTGTATCTGCTATACATGCTATTCTTCCCTCAAAATATTTACTCATACATATTGATACTTTACCTATTTTTCCTCTATTTGTTGAATTAATTATTATTTTTCTTAATGATTCTGGTATCTTGTTTATCTTATTATAATTTTTTAATTCTATTATATTTTCGTCAAATGTATATATACATGGTAAAGGAGGTGGATACATATGGTGTAAAATTCCATCTATAATTATTTTTGCGTCATTTGTATTTTTAAATAATTCTGGATACCATACTATTGCATTTATTACTGCTTCTATGGGATGTCTAAATCCATGTCTATGAATTATCTTTTTTGAATATGCATGTGGATTATTTTGCCAAGGTAATTCGTATAAATCATGTAACATTGCTATTATTACTGATAAACGTATATCAATATATCTACCATTATTTATTTTTTTCTTACAATTTAAATATGTTTGAATAGAAACTTGTAATATGTGATATCCAAGTGTAGTATTTTCATGATGTTTAAATTCATTAGTCATTCTTCTTTGAAATTCCTTATGTTTAAATATTGGATATACTATATTTACAAATTCGTATTTCTCATACATAGAAAGATTATATCTATTCATTAAATTTACTAAAATTTTTTTATTTTCTTCCATATATTCACCATTTTTCTCATTTAATTTAGTATTACACTCAACACTAATATTTTTGCCAAATTATTTTAAAATATTAATATAAGTTATTTTTTAACATCTAATAATAAAATATAAATCCATAAAAACTAACCTTGCAAAAATAAAAAGATTTTGTATATAAAATCTTTTCAGATTATAGACAACCCTTTGAAGTTTTTTACACAAAAATAAAATAGTATTACACTATCTTATTTTCTTCACATCATCATCCATTATAGATACTCTATTTAGATCATCTTCATTTATATATATAACTTTCCCACCTTTTGGATTTATCTTTCTATTTCCAAATACTATCCAAATAGCATCTATAGCTTTATCTGGCATAGGTGCATATCCATCTGTAAATATTATCTTATTGTCTGCATTTTTAGAAAAAGCATTCACTGCTACATTAAAGTCAGTTCCACCTCTTCCTTTAAACTGCATATTATTAATATCATACTTATTTCTTACTCTATTAAAGCCATAAAACTTAGTATCAAAACAACCTACTTTTAGTTCTGATACCTTTAATATATTTTTGCATTCCATTAAAAAGTTTCTAAGTAATTCATCGCTTATTGATAAACTAGTATCTAATAATATTTCTGTTGTTATAAAAGTTTGTTCCTCTAAATGTGGTCTGACTATTCCTTCATGTATCTCTGCATTTTGATAAGTCCAATCATAATCTTTTTTTGAATTTTGTAATAACCTTTTTTTCCAATCTAGAAGGGCTTTTCTATCACCTAACTCTTGTATATTAAACTCATTTTCTTTATCCTTTAGATAATCTTTTTTTAATTCTTCTAATTTTTGTTTTATATTTTTTCTATTTTCTTCAAACATTTCTCTTTCATTATATTCTTTTTTAGCTTCTTCACTATTATCTTTTATTTTTTCATTGCTACCTTGTTTATTATTTTCTTCATTATTATCATAATCATCATTTAAATCATCTTCTAATGGCTTATACCACTCTTCATGTGCTTCTTCTGGATCATAGAATTCATCATTGTTTTGACTACTATCATCGTTACTATTATCATTTTTACTCTCATCTTGTTTATTATTTTCTTTTTCTGTCATTAATTTTTCATAATAACTCTCAGAATCATAATCTAAGGCTTCATCTTTATCTATCCAGCCCTTTCCTAGTGGTAAACCATCTTTTTTTAAATTTGCATTTATAAATGCATCTGTTGCAATATTCCATACACGATGAACTTTATTTCTTCCTCTTTTTATATGATCATTTAATATATGAAAATATTCATGAGAAAGTAAACTTACCTGTAACATAAAAGATAATTTTTCCATATAGTTAGGATTGTAATATACAACTTTATTATTAGTACAAGCTGTTTTTATATTTCTATTTTCAATTAATGGTATATTACCTACCTTACTTTCTAAAAAAGAATATCTGATAAACACTGTTCTTTTTACCTTTTGAATATCTAAACTCATATTAATCCTCTATATGAACAAGTAAAGAATAGATATCTTTATTAATTGTTTCTTTTGATACTTTATCTGATATTACCATAATCATTATATTATCTTTTATTTTTAAGTCACCAATTTTTCTATATTTTAATAATTCATGAAATTTTAATTGTTCATCAATTGGTATTAAACTTAAATTATCAACTATAATCATATTTTTTTTAGAGTTACTAGATAGTTCATTATACCATTTTGGATATTCAAATTTATTATTTTCTATTTTCCCATATAAATCTTCTTTACTTATGTTAGATGGTATTATTACTGCGATGGTGTTAAATAATGATGAAGGTATATTACTTATTAATATTGGTGCAATATTAGCCTTTAAATATTGCCCAAGCATTTCAATTTTATCGTTCATGATATTTTCACTCCCTTACTTTCATTTTGATTTTCTAGAGAATCTATTATTAATACTCTTCCTTCATCTCCATTTTGTATAAACCATAAATCAAAAAGTTTTATAAGTTCAGGGCTGAAATTATTAACCACAAATTTTCTTATTTCTTCAATATATTCTTCATCGACATATGATAATGATAGTATTGTAGCATTTTGCTTACCATAATCCATATCTAAATCTTCTTTTGTATAATTATTATTTAAAACATCTTCAATAGTAATTACTTTTTGTGAACAAAACTTACAAAATTCCTCAGTCATTTCACTACCTATAAGTCCCCTTAGCATTTTTGGATTATTAGTTTTGTACAACATTTTAGATGCCATTTCCCATTTTCTAGGATCGGCATTAGGCTTTTCACCTGTATATTCTGTTCTAAGGGCTATATCCCCTCTGAATGCTATATATGCACATATTGATGGATGAATATTACTTTCATATGCCCATTTTAACCAATTTCTTGAATCAGTTTTAATCCATACATGAACAAATCTATCAAATAGTGGTTCTGGCATTTCTGTAGCTACAATTGAATCTTTTACATCATTACCTGCTGCTATTATTCTTACATTGTCAGGAAGTTTCAATCTAAAACCTGAGTTAGTTAATGTTTTATTTAAAATTATTTCATATGCTGCTTTTTGTATAGTACCTGGTGCATTAGTTAATTCATCTAAAAAAAGTATATGTATTTTATCATTTTCTCTCTCACATTTTTCACATAATTCTTTATACCAATATGGTTCGATATAACTTAAGTTATTAGAACCCAAATCTTTAACAATTAAACCAACAATACCCTCAAAATTTGATGTGCCAAGATCTACAATAGTAGCATCTTTATCAATGTTTTTTACTCTTGCACTTTTACCATCACCTGGAAGTCCATGTAAAAATACAGGAAGATCACTTTCCAGGCATCCTTTTATAATTTCTTCTTCACTTACATTTTTAATATCTAAATTAAATGGGTTTGGCTTTTTTACTGATACATTTGAGTTAGTATATGTAGCTTGTTTAATTATTTCTTTCGAAAAAATTTCATCAAGATATTTACCCATATTCATATTACTAAAATCATTTATATCATTATAATTACTTACTTCATTAAATTGAATACCTGCGAGTAATATGATTTTTGATATTGCAATATTTTCCTTTTGGAACCATATCCATTTTATAGGTTCAACTTTAATCCAAACCTTATCTTTATCTTTTACTTTCAAACCATTTGATAAAGTTACTTCTTCACCATCAAAACAGGTATTAGCATCAACCAAAATATATCTTTCACCATTATATTCATATTCAGGATATTCTATCTTACTAAAACCATTATTATAATCATTATATTTTCTTTCATCAAATGTATATTTTTTACCTGTTAAATTTACTCCATTTGTATATAATATAGAATATAAAATGTTTTGCATATTTGCATCTACTGCATATTGGGGATATTCTCCATATGTAAATTCTAAAAAATCATTACCCCTCACTATGTTCGGGGAGATTTCAGAGATATCAGAGAACGTTAAAGCTGGACGAACTCCAACATCGCGTCTATCGACATAGTGTCCGTTCTTACGACCATCCTTACCAACCGCGCGGGCATTTCCACTATATGGAGTCATTGTCCACCACCAGCCTGTTCGGCTAATTAAATCATTTTTATTATCTAAATAAATATTATTATTAAAATAAGCCCCTCTTAAAATTGCAAGGTCACTTAAAGCACATTTAGACCCATATTCTTTAAATATTTTTAATATTGTAGAATTTATTCTTTTATTATTACCAAAAATCTGATCAGATGTTGGTAAAATTATCTTTGACATAAAGACACCTTCTTATGTTTTTATTATACCATATTTTCCTATATTTTTTATTTTATTAGTCACATATTAACTTTTTTTTTAATAATTTAGATTCATTTGACACTTTTATATGTTCACTATATGCCTTTTTTCTCATATTTACATATTCTTTATCTATAATATTTTTATTATATAGTTTCTCTAGTGTTTTTAAATGTTTTTTCATTCTTATTTTAGATGATTGCCTTAACTTTCTAACTACTTTGCCACTACTAGTTAATACATTTCTAAAACCTAAAAAATCTATTCCATTTGAAACTTTTCCAATCTGAGTTTTGTTATTTAATAAAAGATTTAATTCAATTTCACATATTTTTCTTATTTCATCTAAGCAATATTTTAAATATTCTTTATCTCTACTAACTAATATCATGTCATCCATATATCTAATATAATGTTTAACTCTTAGTTTTTCTTTTATATGCCTATCAACCATATCAAAATAGAAAAGTGCAAACCATTGGCTTGTTTGATTTCCTAAAGGAAGCCCACAATTATAACTACTTGGTTTACTTCTTACATATTTTTCAATAAGCCACATTTCATCATTTGAAAAATTTACTTTTTTAAGTAAATTTAATAATATATCGTGATTAATACTTGGAAAATACTTTCTAATATCGCATTTTAAATAATAAA
>JAGBAW010000007.1 GCA_017938725.1 Bacilli bacterium
GTATCAAAAGAAGTGGCACAATGTTTAAATTATTTATATCCAGATTATGATAAAAATATTAGTAATTATGTTATAAGACAAAAAGAAAAATATCAAAGATAAAACATTTCTAACATTTGAGGATAAAATAATTGGATATCAAAATTATAAAGAGGGCAACAAATTACAATTTATGCGAAAGATTGTAAAATTAACAAAAATCTATTCCATAAACACTTAAAACGTGGTATATTATTACTAACAACGGAAGATTATATGTACTCTTTCGTTATTGGAAAAGAGTTGTAGATAACTACGACACTCGCTCCAAAAGGTAAAATCGTCGCACCAATGTGACGTTAATGATTAAATCAATCTGAAAAGATTGATTTTTATATTTTCAAGTAGTTATAATATTTCTAGTTTCATAAGCAAGCAACGGATTTATACTCCCATACAAATTCTAATACAGGATATGTATAACTATAATAAATATATGTCCTTTTATATCATTTTTTCATCGTTTACTTTTATAAGAAAATTATATATATTTATTTAACTTATTGTTATTTCTTAATTTCCTTATAGCTCTTCTTTTAGCGTTTGCTATATCGTTTTTGCTCAATCCCAAATATTCTGAAATTTCATTATAGGTTAATCCTCGAAACCCATTTATATCATATGATAGTTGCATTACCGCACGTTCTATTTCGCTTAATTTATCAAGTGCATTTTTGTAATCATACATGAATTGTTTAGATGATATATCTTTTATATAATCTTCAATATACTGCACATTTCTTTTCATATATACAATAGTCGCTGGAGATTCTGGTGTTTCCTTATCATCATATCCAAAATTTAATTCTTTTACTTTATTTCCATGTGCATCATATTCAAAGTATAACTCAGAGTATATATTATGGACATAAATATATACATCACGGTAGGATAAGTGTTCCCATTTTGCAATATTTTTAATAACATTTCTTTCTATACATTTATATACATATAGTTCAAAAACCGGATTTTCACAATGAATTGCATATTTTACACATTTTATAAGAGCCTCTAAACATACATAATATAATTTTTCTTGTGATATTTTTTCATTAAAAAAATGATACCATTCTCTAGTTGCATTAAAAACCATATACATACAGCCCTCAATAATAATTTTTTGTGAATTACTACTTAAATGTTTTTTCTCTGGATAGCTATATTTTTTTCTTAATTCTTCTTCTTTTTTTAAAATTTCATTATCTCTAAAAATTATAGCTAATAATCTTTCTTCTGGTGTAATATTTATACTAGTATTTTTTCTATATTGGGCAAGTTCTTCATTATATTTACTCCAAGTAGCACCCTCATTACGAAATATTTCAATAATTTCTTCTTCATTTAGCGAAAACGAGTGATCTTTCCAATCGTTTTCAATCATATCCAAATCAAACATGTATCCACCTCATTAATTGTCAATTATAATATCATAAGTTAATGAAAAATACAATTTGTTGGGAATATAATTTATCAAATTTTTAACCAACTTTTGGCCCTGATTTTTCGCATACGTGTATAGTTAAGGCTCCATTGACGAATCTGTTCGAACTTTTCGAACATTGATATATAGAGAAGCAATCGAACGATTGGCTTTTTTTGTATCCGTAGATTATTTTGATACTTGTGTCAAAATATCTAGGGGGTTAAATATTTTGTCAAAACAAAATATAAATGGTTCATAGCCACTTTATGTTATAATTTTGATAAAAAAGGAGACTATAAATGAACAGAATAACAATTGAAAATGATGAACAGTATTTAAGACAGATTTCCACTGATATTGATTTTGAAAAAGATAATTACATGGATTATATTAAAGCCTTAAAAGAATATTGTCAAAATAATGCTGTTTATGCATTAGCACCTGCGCAAATTGGTATTCCAAAAAGAATGATTTATTTAAAAAATACAACTACTGATATGTCTAAAAATAGAGATGCCAATTACGATGAAGAAATGGTTCTTATTAATCCAGTCATTATAAGTCAAAGAGGGCATACTAGATTTCTTGAAAGGTGCGCTAGTTGTCTTGACTTTGTTGGCATCGTGGACAGACCATATGCAGTTGAGATTGAATACTATACTATTGATGGTAAACTTCATCATGAAACTTTTGAAGGTTTTAAGGCAACAGTATTTAGTCATGAATATGATCACTTAAATGGAATTTTACACATTGACTTAGCCCCTGATGTATGTGAAATGACACTAGAAGAAACAAAAACTTATAGAGATCAACATCCTTATGAAATATTATCAAAAGATAATGAATATAAACTGGAAAAAGAAAAAAGTGAAAAGTTGTAGATATCTACGTCATCTGCTCCATGTAAAATCAATGTACGCCGAAAGGTGTACTTTTTATATTGTAATAAATGTTTCTTTCTAGAAAGGAGACATTTTTTATATTATTAAATTTAAAACCATTAAAACACTTAAACCAAGTGGGAAAGTATTAAAGATGATTAATTCTACTAAGCCAATTAGTTTAAGTATTACAAACGGGGAAATTAAGGTTTTAGAACCTACTAATATTCAAACTATTATTCCTATAAAGTATATAATTACTTATATTGATAGAAAAATAGAATTTAACGAATACCCTAACACTGAAATTAAAGATAATAATTTTTATAATTTAAATACTAATAAAAGTTTTAATGAAAGTGAACTAATTAAAAATTTAAATACAACTACTTGCAAATTTTAAAAACTGATATTAAAATTGTAAATTTTACATCTTATTATTTTTGTTATAGAATATAGACTCAATTGGAGGGGATTATATTGAAAAAAAAGTTTATTCAATTTTTCAGATAAAGATTTTAAAAGAATTATTTGTGAACCTAAAAAAACAGTTGTAATAGGATTTAATGAAAATCAATTTGGGGAAGCAGTTGTAACAACTGCGGTACCAGTTCAAACACAACCAGATAAGGTTAGTTATATAAAGAAAAAGACTTTATCATACGAAAAATATATGATAATAACAAAAGATTTATTAAATCAACACTTGTATGAATAAAAGATATTACCATTAAATTCATCAATTATTGAAATTGATGGAATAGATATTACAAGTAATATACCTTATCTTTTATCAATTGAATCAAATATAGAAAAATTAAATAATAACTTAATTAGTGTGGAGGAAAAATAATGGAACTAATAGATATAGTGGATGAAAATGGCAATTTTACTGGACAAGTTATGGATAAAGAAGAAGCACATGATAAAAACTTATTACACAATGAAGTAGCAGTATTTATTATAAACGATAATAATCAGGTATTACTTCAAAAGCGAAGTTCTAATAAGAGATTTGATCCAAATAAATGGGCTCTATGTGCTGGTCATGTTGATACTGGAGAAAGTTTAGAAAATGCTGCTTTAAGAGAATTAAATGAGGAAGTTGGCATCAGTATTTCAATAAATGATTTAAAACCTTTTGCAGAAAGAGAATTTACAATAAGAGATTCAAATTATCATATTACTTACTTTTATTATATTAAATCTAATTTAAATGAGAATGAGTTTATAATTCAAAAAGAAGAACTATCAGAAGTTAAATGGTTTGATTTAGATCAAGTTATAGATATGATAAAATCAAAGGATGAAACCATAGTATTTAAAGAAGAAAGAATTCATTTATTTGAACAATTAAAAAATTTATAATCTATATTTAAGAGCTTTGGCTCTTTTTTTGTTGTCTGAATTTAGAAAGGAAAATTCCTAACCATTGCCAAGTTTTTTTAAATTTCAGTTTTAATAAAAAAGAGCAGAGTCCCCTTTATCCCAAATTTTATTTAATTATATAGTTCTTTTACTCGTGCATAATATATTCTAAAAAATTTATTTAAACCCGCAATTTTTACTAATGTTTTGTTTTTACCTTCTGCTTGTTTCCTTATCATAAATAAGTATACTGCATTATCTACTTTTCGCATACAAGATTTGATACTTTTAGTTATTTCATAACCAATTTTTCTTAAATATTTATTTCCTCTTTTACTTATGTGTCTATTTGTTAAATTAAAGCCACCTTACTGATATTGTGGTGCATAAATACCGCAAAACGCTATTAGACAATTGATATTTTTGAATCTTCTTATATCACCAATTTCAGTTATTAATCTTGATCTTGTTTTTGGACCAACGTCTTTCATATTATTAACAATATCAAATTCTTTTAATTGCATTGCAAGTTCATCCATTTTTGATATAATTATTATGTAATTAGATTAGAAATACTAAAGGAGGCAATATGGATTATATAATAGAACTAGCAAATATAGAAGATATAGATTCTATATTAGATTTATATTCAGATAGAATAAAATGGTTTAAAGACAATAATATAAAGCAATGGAATAGGTATCTTGAAAATCATCCAAAGGAAGAATTTATGGAAGCAATAGAAAACAAAAATTATTACATTGTTAAGCAAGGTAATGAATTAGTAGCAGGTTTTGAATTAACAACTAATAGTAAAGAATGGAATGATGATATTACTCTTGCATATTACATATATAAGGTAGTCACAAAAGTTGGACATAAAAATATAGGAAAGATTCTTATTAATAAGTGCAAAGAAATAGCAAAAAGAGATGGGAAAAAATATTTAAGATTAGAATGTTTGAAATCAAACAAAAAATTGAATGACATATATGAAGGGCATAATTTTAAGCTAATACGTTATGGTGAAAATGAACGTTATAGTTTTTCTTTAATGGAGTTGAAGATAGATGAGTAAAGTGATAATTGGAATAGTTGGAAAACATATAAAAGATGATAGAATAAGGACAGACACTTTAATTAGAGATGAATTAAAACAGGCTGTGTTTGATAATGGTGCTATTGCTATTGGTATACTATCTGCAAATAATGAGATATTATATACTACTGATACTTGGCAAAGCATGGAAGAAAAAATAGAAAAAGAAAATGTTATAGAGCAAATAAAATTATGTGATGGAATTATCTTACAGGGCGGTTCCACAAATGAGGCATTTGAAAATTGGATTGCAAGATATTGCTACGATAATAACATACCTTGTTTAGGTATATGTGCAGGTCAAAATAGTATTGTTAGAGGATTAGGGGGGACAACGTATAAAATACCTAACCCAGAAAAACATAATCAACCTAACAAAAATTATGTTCATACCATACATATTGATAGGACTTCAAGATTCTACGATATAGTTAAAGAAGAAGAAATTATGGTAAATTCTAGGCATAAAAGAAGTATTGACGAATGTCAACTATTAGATAAAGTTGGCTTCTGCGAAGATGGATATGCAGATATTGTAGAATCCAAAGATAAAACATTTTATATTGGAGTAAGATTCCACCCAGAAAGCTTATATAAAATAGATGAAAATATGAATAATATATTTAAAAGTTTTCTAGAAGCTTGTAAAAAGTAAGATGTAATATGGAAGCAAAAAACAATACAATAAGAAGTATAGGAGGTTTTAAAAAAGAAATATACTAATAGAAAATTTAAATTTGCAAATAGATAATTTAGTAAATAAAATTAAAAAAGATATAAAAATTAAAAAATGAAGTTATGATATAAAATTGTATATTTATGTATTAATAATTTCTAGGAATTTAGACATTGTCCTTGAATTAAGGAATAACAAATTAAGTGATTACAATTTTGTATATTCAAATAAATAACCAATGGTACTATATGATTTCTCTATACTTTATCAGTTTTATTAATGAGGATAGGTTTTATAAACTAAATCCTAATTTGCCTAAATTATTATATTATTTAAGGTTTTCATAATAAAAAAACACTTATCAAATAAGCAAATTAGTATATAATATTATATATGATATGAGGAGTAGAACATGAAAAACCATGAGATTAAAGAATTACTTGAACGAAAAAGGTATATACTTTCTATAAAGGATTACTTGAATATAACTAAAGATATGGATAAAATTAATTATTTATCATATATACATGAAGGCAATTACTTTAAAATTGTTATAAAAGATATAGGGGAGTACAACTTTAAACTTAAAGAGGAACAATAGTAATACCATGGCTAGTAAATAAACCTATGTTGATAAAGAATCTTTTCATGAAAATAGAAGTGGGAAGATTTTTTAATATTAAAGTAAAAATTTTATTACTAGATAATGGAATTTGTATTTATTAATGTAATTAATTAAGAAATTTGATATAATAAAAATAAGTCGTAATACTATGTATATTTGAATATAAAGGAGATGTTAATAATGAAAAATAAGAATAAAAAGATTAAAATAATCTTAATTGCAATTTCCTTAATAATATTGATTTTTTGTATGTTTAGATTAGTAAATTATTTAAGAGTTAAATATGCAAAAATTGATATAACTTTAGTATCAAATATGACTTTAGAGTTTAATGATAATAAAAAGGTTTCGGATTATATTGAAAGTATAAATGGTAAAATAGTGGATGATTATAAAATTGATTCTACTAAACTTGGAACTAAGAAAGTTAAATTTAAATTTATAAATGATGATAATATAGAATTAGAATTTAGTTATAATATAGATATTGTTGATACAGTTGCTCCGGTTGTTTGGCTTGACGATACTTATTATGCCTTAAAGAATAGTGAAGATAATTTGCTTGATAAAATATTATGTGGTGATAATTATGATAGTAATCCTAAATGTGAAATAATTGGAGAATATGATTTAAATAATATTGGATCTTATCCACTTTTATTTAAAGCAACTGATAGTAACAATAATATTACTGAAAAAAATTTTACTTTAAAAGTTTATGAAAAAAATAAAAGTAATAATAATTCAAATATTAAATATACTAATTTTAGAGATGTAATTAACGATTATAAAACAGATAATACTAAAATTGGAATTGACGTTTCAGCTTGGCAAGGTGATATTGATTTTGAAAAAATAAAAAATGCAGGGGTTGAATTTATAATTATTAAAGTTGGTGGAACTAAGTATAATACTACTGAAAATTATGTAGATAGTAAATTTAAACGAAATATTGAAGGCGCTAATAAATATGGAATTGACGTTGGCATTTATTTTTATTCATATGCACAAAATAGTAAACAGGCAATAAATGATGCTAAATGGATTATTAATCAAATAAAAGATTACAATGTAATTTTACCAATAGCTTTTGATTGGGAGGATTTTGATAATTATAATTCTTATAAATTAAGTTTTTATAAACTTACAACTATGGCCGAAGATTTTATTAAAACTATTGAAAAAGAGGGATATGATGCAATGCTTTATGGAAGTAAGAATTATTTAGAACAAATATGGCTACCTACAAAATCCGATATATGGCTTGCGCATTATACAAGTAATACAAATTATCAGGGAAAGTATAAAATTTGGCAAAAGTGTAATGATGGTTTAATAGATGGAATAGATGGCCCAGTAGATATTGATATTATGTACTATTAATTTTGACCTTGTAAATAATGTAAACTTATAATATTACAAATGAAAAAACTATTATTTTATTTAATAGTTTTTCACTTTATTATACTTGCATTTTTCCATTTATATATTCCATATATATTTATTAATAAATAGAAAATAGAAACCATAAGCATCATAAATGAATTAGGCCCATTATTTATAAAATTTATGATCCATATAATAAGGTCAATTATATTATTAAAAAGTAAAATGTACCAGCCTTCATTTAATCTTTTATTTAACAAGATCATTCCAGATATATTTAATATATTAGATGAAGAGTCTAAAAGTTCTAATTTTTGACTAGGTATTATTCCAAGTAAAAGACCAAATATAAAACTAAATAAAATGGATAATATTATAATTTTATATGATTTAGATCTATTATATTTTCTAAATGTTATTTCAAAGTCATCTTTTTTCGATTTATTCCATGAAAAGAATCCATATATATTTAATGGCAAGTAAAGTACAAGTGATAGGAAGAATAAACCATACAAATTATTAATATATGAAATATAGGCATTACATAAATTGAATATACATCCAAAAATATAGTTAGATGATTTACCATTTGCCTGTAACCATATATTTAATGTTCCTGATAAAAGTGCAATGAAACCATAATATAAGTCATTAGAAATTATACCCAATATAAAAGAAAAAACTATTATTAATATAGTAGTAATAATAGCCTTATTGTTATTCATATTACCACCTATTATATTTTATAAAATAATAATAAGCGAGTTACAAATTTATTAAAAATATATTTTAAATAAAAAACTATACAAAATGTATAGTAATTTTTATTCTTCGCAAGTTGCACCCAAAGATTCATATATATTTTTAGCACCTTTTAAAGTAATTTTATTATCTTTATTAACATAGGCTTTCATAGATGAATTATCTTTTACAAACTTATCTAAATTCATTTTAGTATAGTCAATTGTAACTTTTGAGGTAACCTTATTACCTTCATTTTTTACATTATAAGTATATCCACCATATGTTTTATCAGCTGTTTGATATGAATCATTAAGAGTTTTTTCAAAGTAATTTCTAATTTGTTCATTATCTGAAGTAACTACTTCTTCAGTTTCAACACTAGTAACTGAATCATCAGTGGCGTAAATCTTATAAGTTGAATCTAACTTATATCCACTTGCAGATTGGTCATTAGTTAATGTACATGTAACAATTTTTTCTTCTTTTGAAGAACACCCTACTAGTAAAAACATGCACAATGAAATTGCTAAAATTTTAACTCCTTTTTTCATATAAAAATTCTCCTTTCAAAATAATTATATCATGAAAGGGGAAAATTCTATATATAATTTTTAAAATTTAGAGGTATTTTGTGCATATAGAGAGAATAATATATATGAAAAATATGTAGTAAAAAAGTTCACGCGAATTTTGTAAGATTTTGTCTAAACTATTTAAAACATATTTTATTAGTGATTTAATATTTATTGTAAAAGGGAGGCTAAAAAATGATCGATGTAGATGTTGAATTTACCAAAGGGGTTTTATTTGTTAGATTAAAAGGAGTTATAAATAAATCTAATGAATATGTAGCAAAAGAGAAAATATTTAATATAATAAAAAATGGGGGTATAAGATATCTAGTATTTAATACAGAACAGTTAGATATAACTTCAGATGTAACGCTATTTGATGATTGTGAAAAACTTATTAAACAAAACGATGGTAAGATGCTTATATGTTGCTCAAATATGAAAGAGTTTGCTACTAGTTATGAACATGTAGAAAACGAACTATTAGCACTTAATCTTTTAACCGCATGATTAAACTTACAAATGAAATGGTTGAATTACTAGATAATAAAGTATCTTACATAGTTAATAAATATTCACAAGGTTATAATAGGGAAGATTTGATTCAAGCAGGAAGGTTAGGAATACAAAAAGCAGCAGATAATTATAAAGAAGATTTTGGGGTAAAATTTTCTACATTTTGTGAAAAATATATTTTAGGAGAAATTTTAAAATATATCAGGGAAGATAAGAATATAAGAGTTAGTAGAGACTTTATTAGATTAAAAAAGAGAATAGATATATCAACAGAGCATTTCTTTATGCGTATGGGTAGAAGTCCTAGCATTTTAGAATTGTCAAAGCTTTTGGATGAGGATGAGAGGAAAATATCTGAAGTATTGGGATTTGATCAAAATGTTAGAAGTATTGATATAAAAATAGACAATGATAGTGATCTGACTTTAGCAGATACAATTAAGGATGATGAAAAAGTTGATAAAATTGATTTGATTAGCTTAAATGATGCCTTAAATGATTTAACAGATGAAGATAGACAGATAATAAAGCAAAGATATTACGATGGAAAAACACAAACAGAACTTGCAAGTGAAATGAATATATCACAAGTTAAAGTTTATAGAATGGAAAGAAGAATATTGGATGATTTAAATGATAAACTAGCAGCATAGTTTATCTTTTTTTTTGTATAAAAAAATTTAATTAGTTAATAATACAAATGGTGAATAAATATGAATAAACAAAAGTATCAGCAGTTAACAAAAAAATACGCTCCTAAGGAAAATAAAGCAAAAAATATGGTAATTGCTTTTGTAATAGGAGGATTAGTAGGTTTACTTGGTCAATTTTTGGTAGATTTATATACTAGTTTTGATTCAATAAGCAAGGATGAAGCAACAAGTTTAATGATGGTAACATTGATATTCTTCTCTTGTTTATTTACTGCCTTAGGTTTTTTTGATCGATGGGTAGAAAAGGCAGGAGCCGGATTATTCGTACCTATTAGTGGATTTGCTCATGCAACTACAAGTAGTGCCCTTGAATATAAAAAAGAGGGTTTAGTAATGGGGATAGGATCTAATATATTTAAATTATCAGGTAGTGTGATTTTATATGGCGTAGTTGCAGCTTATGTATTTGGAATAATTAGATTCGTATTTTTTGGAGGTTAGGCTATGAATATTAAATTTGATAATGTTTATATTGAAAATGTTGCAACTGTCGCAGGACCATTTGTTATAGAAGGCCCATTAAATGACAAATTTGATAAGAAATTTAACGACTTTTATGATGGGGAAAAAACATTTGAACAATGTGAAATAAAAGAACTTATTGAAGCAGTTAAAATACTTCTAAAAAAGACAAATAAAAATGAGGAAGATATAGATGTTGGAGTATCAGTTGATTTAATGAATCAACTTACCATATCTAATTTTGCATATTCAAGGTTAAATATACCATATTTGGGGATATATAATGCCTGCGCATCTATGTGTGAAGCAATTTTACTTGCATCATCCATGATAGATGGAGGTAAAGTAAATAATGCAATATGTACAACTTCATCGCATAATATGACTGCAGAAAGACAGTTTAGAAATCCTGTCGAATATGGAGCACCTAAACCTAAAACTACAACATTTACAGTAACGGGTGCTACATCTATTATGCTTACAAATAATAAAACCGATATAAAAGTAACAAGTGCAACAATAGGTAAAGTTATTGATATGGGTGTTATGAATGTCTTTGATATGGGTAGTGTAATGACACCAAGTGCAGCTTATACGTTAAATGAACATTTGAAAAGTACAAATACTAAGGTTGATGATTATGATCTTATATTAACTGGTGATTTAGGAGTATATGGTAAGAAGATATTTAAAGAATATTGCAAGGAAGAATATGGAATAAATATAGGTGATAATTATGATGATTCCGCAACTAGAATATATGATTATAAAGAAAATATATATGCTGGAGGATCAGGACCATCATGTTTACCGCTTGTTGTATATTCAGATATAATTCCAAAGATGAAATCAAGAAGTTTAAAAAAGGTATTATTAATAGCAACAGGAGCCCTTATGAGTCCAACTACATGTAATCAAAAACTTAGTATACCAAGTGTAAGTCATGCAATTTGTTTGGAGGTAATATAATATGATATATTTATATTCATTCTTATTTGCTGGAATAGTTTGCTTAATAGGACAAATAATATTAGATAATACAAAACTACTTCCAGGGCATATAACTAGTTTATTTGTAGTAATAGGTGCAGCACTAGATGTATTTTCTATATATGATTTTTTTGTAAATACTTTTGGAGCTGGAGCGGTTGTATGTATAACTAGCTTTGGACATTTACTAATTCATGGAGCACTTTCAAAAGCTGCTTCATCTGGACTTCTAGGATTATTTACTGGTATGTTTTCTTTAACTGCAACAGGAATTACTGCGACAATAATATTTGCATTTATATTTACAATGATTTTTAAAGCAAGAGATTAAATCTTGCTTTTTTGATGCATAAGATTTAATATTAATATGAAATAAAATTTGTAAGGCAATTGACAAATCTTTATTCATAAGCATATAATGTATATTGGCAACCTTAAGGTGGGATAGTAATGAAAGAGGAAAATATATTATATGAAATAAGAACACTTGAGAACCTTATTATAAGGAATTTAATGATTGAAAGTGAATTAAATTTTAAAAGGTACCAAAGCCAACATTAACTCAAATGCAAATTATAAAATATATATTAAATAATAAGTAAGATGTATATCAAAGGGATTTAGAAAAAGTATTGAATTTAAGAAGAGCAACCGTTTCTTCGGTTTTACAAACGATGGAAAAAATGGACTTATTATAAAAGTTGTAAATGAAAATGATGCAAAAAGTAAAAAAGTAATACTTTCAGAGAATGCTAAGAAATTGTTTTCTTTAAAAAAGAAAAAATTAAAAGAAATAGAAAAGAAAGTAATAAATAATATCTCTAAAGAAGAGTTAGATATATTTCTAAAAATTATATATCAAATGAAGAGTAACCTTAAATGTAACTAAGAAGGGAGAGAATATATATTTAGTTGCCAAATATATAATTAATTATGTTTAAATTGTTAAAAAGTTTTACAAAAAAAGAATGGATATATATGATAATTAGTTTTGCACTAATTATTTCGCAGGTATGGCTTGAACTTAGAATGCCAGATTATATGTCTGAAATAACAAAATTAGTTCAAACAAAAGGTGCATTAATGAGTGATATTTTAACTCAAGGTGGATATATGCTTTTATGTGCATTAGGTAGTTTAGTGTCCGCTATTTTAGTTGGGTATTTAGTTTCTAATGTAGCTGCATCTTTTTCAATGAAAACTAGAAAAGTATTATTTGATAAAGTTGAAAACCTATCTATGCAAGAAGTTAAGGATTTTTCAACAAGTAGTTTAATAACTAGAACTACAAATGATATCACACAAATACAGATGTTTATTGCGATGGGACTTCAAATGCTTATTAAATCTCCTATAACCGCTGTATGGGCAGTAAATAAAATATTAAATAAAAATTTTAACTGGAGTATGATAACTGCAGCCGGTGTTGTAATATTACTTTTAACAGTATTTATTCTTATGATAATTGTTATGCCAAGATTTAAAATAGTTCAAAAGTTAATAGATAAATTAAATGGTGTTACAAGAGAAAACTTAAATGGTATAAGGGTAGTAAGAGCATTTAATGCAGAAGAATATCAAGAAAATAAATTTGAAGAAGTTAATAACAAACTAACTAAGACACAACTATTTAATCAAAAAGCATTTGCAGTATTATCTCCTATAATGTATTTAGTTATGTACTTTTTAACACTTGCTATATACTTTGTTGGTTCAGGACTAATAGATGAAGCCTTAATGGCAGATAAGATACCATTATTTGGCGATATGGTTGTATTTAGTAGTTATGCAATGCAAGTTATAGCATCATTTCTAATGCTTGCAATGATATTTATGATGCTTCCTAGAGCAAATGTATCAGCAAAACGTGTTAATGAAGTTTTAGATAAACAGATAAGTATCAAAGAGGGAAAAAATGATGGTAGTAAAGTAAAAGAAAAAGGAACTATAGTATTTAAAAATGTATCATTTAAATATCCAGATGCAGAAGAATGCATACTTGAGAATATTTCTTTTGAAGTAAAACAAGGAGAAACAGTAGCATTTATAGGTTCAACTGGAAGTGGTAAATCAACTCTTATAAATTTAATACCAAGATTTTATGATGTGACAGAAGGTGAAATATTAATAGATGGGATTAATGTTAAAGATTATAAACTAGAATCTTTATATAATAAGCTAGGATATGTTTCTCAAAAAGCAATTTTATTTGATGGAACAGTTAAATCAAATGTTATGTATGGAGATAATGGTAAGAAAAAAAGTGATTTAGACATTAAAGAAGCCATTAAAGTAGCACAAGCAGAGGAATTTGTACTTAAAATGGATGATAAATATGATTCACATATTGCACAAGGTGGAACCAATGTTTCTGGTGGACAAAAGCAAAGATTATCTATTGCAAGAGCAATTGCAAGAGACCCTGAAATATATATATTTGATGATTCATTTAGTGCACTTGATTATAAAACAGATTCTATATTAAGGAAAGAATTAAAGAAATATACAAAAGATTCAACTATATTAATAGTAGCTCAAAGAATAGGTACTATTATGAATGCAGATAAAATAATTGTTTTAAATGAAGGAAAATGTGTAGGAATAGGTACACATAAAGAATTATTAAAAAATTGTGATGTATATAAAGAAATAGCTTTATCACAACTTGCAAAGGAGGAATTAGAAAATGAGTAATGAAAATAAGTCTAATACTCCAAGAAGAAGACCTGGACATGGACCTAATTTTGAAAAACCCAAAAATTTTAAAGTAGCAATATCTAAATTATTATTTAATTTAAAAACATTTAAAATTTTTATATTTATATCTTTATTACTAGCAATGATAAGTGCAATTTTGTCATTAGTGGCACCAAATAAACTTGCAGATTTAACAGATGAAATTCAAAAAGGTATTGTACTTAATACTAAGAATTTACAATTGATAATAAATGATACAAAAGAAAATTTAATGGGTACTACATCTATTGATGGTACTAAAATAAATTATCAAGATAAAATGAAATTTTTAAACATAATATCTTCAATGAATGAAAATGATGATATAAATGAAATATATAGTAAAGTTGATGAAATGCCAAAATCAATACAAAGTGTATTAAAACCAAAAATGGATATGAATGCAATAAAAAGTATATCTAAGATATTAGTTATAATATATTTATGTAGTGCACTATTTTCATTTATCCAATCATTATTAATGACTGATGTATCAAATAAATTTGCAAAAAAATTAAGAAGTAGTATTTCAGTAAAGATTAATAAATTACCACTTAAATATTTTGATAACAATTTATCAGGAGATATTCTTTCTAGAGTTACAAATGATATTGATACAATTGCTCAATCAATGAATCAATCTTTAGCTAATTTAGTTAGTTCAGTAACACTATTTTTAGGGTCAATAATAATGATGTTTTATACAAATTGGATTATGGCTTTAACAGCAATCGCATCTAGTTTATTTGGATTTATATTTATGAGTAAAATATTAAGTAAATCCCAAAAATATTTTATAGCAAGACAAACTGAATTAGGTAAATTAAATGGGCATATAGAAGAAATTTATTCTGCTTTAAATGTAGTTAAAGTATATAATGGTAAAGGAAAGTCAGATCAAAAATTTGATGAATTAAATAAAAGTGTATATGAATGTAATAGGAAAAGTCAGTTTATATCAGGTTTAATGCAGCCAATGATGGGATTTATTGGTAACTTTGGTTATGTAGCAGTATGTATAGTAGGAGCACTTCTTGTATCTAAAGATATAATTACATTTGGTGTAATAGTAGCCTTTATTACTTATGTAAGATTATTTACCCAACCATTATCACAAATCGCACAATCTATGACATCTTTACAATCAACAGCGGCAGCATCAGAAAGAGTATTTGAATTTTTAGATGAAAAACAGATGAGTGATGAGAAAAATATAACTAAACTATTAAATAGAGAAGAAGTAAAAGGTAATATAGAATTTTCACATGTTAAGTTTGGTTATAATGATGAAGAAATCATAATAAAAGATTTTAATGCAAATATAAAAGCAGGATCTAAAATAGCAATTGTAGGCCCAACAGGGGCAGGTAAAACTACAATGGTAAATTTACTTATGAAGTTTTATGAAATAAATGATGGAGATATAAAAATAGATGGTATTTCAATAAAAGATTTATCAAGAAAAAACATACATGATTTATTTACTATGGTACTTCAAGATACATGGGTATTTGAGGGAACTGTAAGAGAAAATATTGTATATAACAAAGAAAATGTAAGTGATGAAGAAGTAAAAAAAGTATGTAAGGAAGTAGGAATACATCATTTTATAAAGACATTACCTAATGGTTATGATTCCATTTTATCTGATAGTGATAGTATATCTTCAGGGCAAAGACAACTTTTAACAATAGCAAGAGGTATGATAGATAATGCACCACTTTTAATATTAGATGAAGCAACAAGTAATGTAGATACAAGAACAGAAGAATTAGTACAAAAAGCAATGGATAAACTTTCAGAAGGTAAAACATCATTTATAATAGCTCATAGATTATCCACAATAAAAAATGCAGATCTAATACTTGTAATGAAAGATGGAAATATAATTGAGCAAGGTACTCATAATGAATTAATAAATAAAAAAGGTTTTTATGCAGACTTATATAATTCACAGTTTGAACTATAAAAGCAATCAATCTATTGATTGTTTTTTAATGTTTAAAGGGGAATTTGAATTTATAAAGGATAATAATTATTTATGAGGTGTTATGTATGCAAGATAATTATTATAACGAAATAAAAAATGAACTAATAAATAATGAAGTATATAAAAAAGTAAAAGATTATAGTAAAAATAGAAAAGACTTAGAAACATATTATAATGTTGGTAAATTACTATATGATGCAGGTAAACATTATGGGGAAGGAATAATAAAAGAATATTCTAAAAAACTAGCAAGTGAGTTTGGCAAAAGATATAGTGTAAGAGTATTATATAAAATGATTAAGTATTATGAATTTATATCAAGTAATAAAGTGCCGACAGTGTCGGCACAATTAACGTGGAGTCATTATGATGAATTATTAAAATTTAATGATATAAATAAAATTAATTATTATATAACTAGTTCCCATGAACAAAATCTATCAGTAAGAGAACTTAGAAGTAAAATTAAAAATAACAGAATTAAAAAAAGAATATATAGGACAAATAGAAACTTATATGAATTATATAGATAAAAATATAAAAACAATTAATCAAGATAAAACAATAGGAATAATAATAGTAAAAAAAGAAAATAAATTCATAATGGAATATTGTTCAGATAAAAGAATATTTGAGGTACAATATGAACTAGTGAAAAACTGATTATTTATTCAACCTTAGATAGTTCGATAATTAAGTCAAAGTTATCATCATTTGCCATTATATTCTTATGTAGCCCATTACATTTATCACATTTATATATAATTTTATAAGTATCCTTAAATTTTTCTATACCAATAGGTCTTAAAATACCTTTGCAATCATTTAATCTATCACCTGGATTAATATCAACATGTTTTGAACATAAACAGTAATTGCAATGGTCTCTTGCAGTATAACCTAAAATATTTACTTTCTTGCCGCAATTTTCACATATAAATGCTTCATCAATCATATTAAATCTTTTCATAAATTTCACCTTTAAATAATAATACCATATTTTTATAATTAATGTTATAATTAAAATAAGAGAGGTAAATTATGATAGAAGAAAAGTTAAAAGAATATGTTAGCGCGCTAGACAATACTGAATCCAAACGGTTTCTTAATCTGAAGAGAGAATTATTAAGCTTAAGTTTAAATGATAAGGAACTTGCAGCCTTACTTACATCTATTGAAGGACAAAGTAAGGAAATGAGTCAAAATATGATAAATAAATATTTAAGTAGTAAAGAGTTGGAAAAAGCTAAAGGCGATAAAGAAACTATTAGTAAAGTATTTGGCGTAGATGTAAGTGAAGTGGAACATAGAAAGTTAAACAGTGGTAGGGATGTATTTGCTTTTTATGATTCTAATTATTCAAGAAAAAGAGTTTTAGAAAATCCAATAGAGGGAGAATCATTAATAGAGCAACTTAAAAGGATACAAAATGAAAATAAAGAATTTCAAGGCGCTAATGATTATAAATCAAATACTAACGATATAATGAGGGATCAAGCAAATAAATTAGATTATGAATTACAGATGATTTATATAGATGATATTTATAATTATCAAATGATAATTGATGGTTTGAATGAAGAAGAGAGAGTAGCTTTTGATTATTTATTAAAACAAAAAGATACTAAAAATATAAAATATATTAATATAGAAAATTGTTTTGCTTTAGATAGGGAAGGTAATATGATAGAGAGTTTTATTGATAAAGATACAAATAAGCCAAGAATAGAAAATCCTAGGAAATATAAATACCAGTTTAGTGAAATTGATAATGAAGAAGAGGTATATGATAATGATAAGACTAATACATATAATGAAAAAACTGAAACTATTGAAATAAGTTATGATGATTTAGAGGATATACCAGATTTAATAGAAGCGGAGTTACTTGATGTTTATGGTGCAAGTGTTAGCAAAGAACAAATTAAAGAGATTAGTAATAGTGTTATTAATTATTACAAGAATCCAGATCAAATGATTTCTTTAAAAGAAAATCAAAGAGCATTTTATGAAAAATTTGTTAATATGCTTTCAGAAAAAATTGGACTAAAAAGAAGTCAAAATAAATCTAATCAACAAGTTTTAAGAAATGATTTAAATACCAATGGTTTTAGCAGTACTATATTATTATCTATAGTTATAATAATAGTTTGTATAGTAATAGTAGCTTTAATGATAAAATAAGGGAGAGATGAAAATGATAAAAGAACATTCAAAAATTTTTAGTATTATTTTTACAATATTATTTGGAGGCATACTTTATTATCTTATGCTTCCACCATTTAATATACATAGTTATTTATTTTGGGTATTTATATGTATATTAATTATAGTATTTTTTGTAATTTATTCATTATTAACAATACCCGCAAATATTATTTATACAATAAAAGGTAAAAAGAAAAATAACAATTTAAAGAGTTATAAATTACTATTTGTTATTCCTATTATAATAGTAAGTATATTACTTGTTAATATTATATTATCACCAGTATTTAATTCAAAATCATATTACAAGAGAATAGAAGTAAAAGATGATGCAAAGTTTACTGATGATGTTAAAGAGGTTGATTTTAATAAAATTCCTCTATTAGATAAAGATTCTTCTGAAAAACTAGGGGATAGAACGATGGGCCAAATGAGTGAACTTGTTTCACAATTTGATGTATCAAATATGTATACTCAAATAAATTATAATGATAAGATTATTAGAGTAACGCCACTTGAATATAATGGAGTAATAAAATATTTTACTAATAGAAAAAATGGTGTAAAAGGTTATATCACAGTAGATTCAACAAATGGAGAGTCTAAACTAACTAAACTAGGTACAGGCATGAAATATATGCCATCTGCATTATTTAATGAAAATTTGTATAGAAAACTTAGATTTTCTTATCCAACAGCTATATTTGAAGATATGGCATTTGAAATAGATAACGAAGGCAATCCTTATTTTGTCGCACCTATAATAAAATATTCAGGAGTAGGACTTAAAAAAGATGTAGAAGCAGTTGTAATATTAGATCCTATTACTGGTAATTCTAAAAAATATGATGTTAAAGATGTACCAACATGGGTAGATCATGTTTATCCTGCAAATTTAATAATCGAACAGGTTGATGATTGGGGACAATATAAAAATGGATTCTTTAATACAATATTTGGTCAAAAGGGTGTAGTACAAACTACAACTGGTTATAATTATGTTGTTATGAATGATGATGTATATTTATATACAGGTATTACATCTGTAATAAGTGATGAATCTAATATTGGATTTATACTTACTAATTTAAGAACAAAAGAAACTAAATTCTATAATGTCCCAGGAGCAGAGGAATATTCTGCAATGGATTCTGCAAAAGGACAAGTACAACAAATGAATTATTCATCAACATTTCCTCTTCTTGTAAATCTAAATAATAAACCTACTTATTTAATATCTCTTAAAGATAATGCAGGACTTGTAAAAATGTATGCATTTGTAGATGTTGAGGACTATCAAAAAGTAGTGGTAACAGATTCATCAAAAGGAATACAAAAAGCAGCTGAGAATTATTTGAATGATGTAGTAGATGATGAAAATATACATGAACTTAAAACAAAAGAAATAACTATTAAGACAATAAAAGAAGTAATAATTGACGGAAATACTTATTATTATATTACTGATAATGATAATCAAAGATATAAGGTATCTATTAAAACTAATAAAAATTTATTACCATTTATAAATAATAATGATAAAGTAAGAATAGAATACGCAAAAGAAAGTGAAGTAATAACAATAAATGGCATAGAAAATTAGATGGTATTTAAAAAATACTTAAAATTTTAACTATGGAGAGTAATGATGAAACTAGAAGAATTAAATAAAGAATATGATAAACTACAAAAAATATATGGTGATAATAACTTAGATTCTATATATAATGGAGGGTACTCAGATAATCCAGATATTGCATTTGTATTTATGAATCCAACTGGAAGAAATATAGCCTCAAGTAAGACTTGGAAAGGTTTAAAATCTCCCTGGATTGGTACAAAAAATATATGGGATTTATTTAATGAGTTAGATTTGATAGATAAAACTATATATAATCAAATTAAATCTAAAAAAGGAAAAGAGTGGACAGAAGAATTTGCAGAAGATGTTTATAATTCTATAAAAGAACATAAATATTTTATAACTAATCTTGCTAAATGTACTCAAGTAGATGCTAGGCCTTTACCTGATAGTGTATATAAAAAATACTTAAAATTATTTGAAAAAGAAATATCAATAGTAAATCCTAAAGTTATAATATTATTTGGTAATCAAGTAAGTTCTATAGTTCTTGATAAAAATATATCCGTTTCAAAATGCAGACGCAAGCGTTTTGAAAAAGAAATAAATGGAAATATATATAAATTTTATTCAGTATTTTATCCTGTAGGTAATGGAAGATTTAATATAGATAAATCTATTGAAGATATAAAATGGATTATTAATAATGAAATTTAGCATAGTCTAAATTTTTTCTTTATATAAATATTTAAATATGTTATAATTAATTTAACATAAAGTAGGTGAAGTAATGGAGTATAATTTTGTTATTAATGATTTTGAAGGCCCACTTGATTTACTTTTACATTTGATAAAAACGGATGAAGTTGATATATATGACATATCAATAGAAAAAGTTACAGAGCAGTATTTATCTTTTATAAAGAGTATGGAAGAAATGAATCTTACAGTTGCATCTGAATATCTAGTAATGGCAGCGGAACTAATTGAAATAAAATCTAGATTACTATTACCAAATAAGAAAGATTTAGATGAAGACGAATACGAGGAAGACCCAAGAGAAAATTTGATTAATAGACTCTTAGAGTATAAAAAATATAAAGATATGATAGATACATTTAAATCATTAGAGGAAGAAAGGAAAGATATATTTACTAAAGACCCTATTAATTTAAGTGAATATAGAGAAGTAAATGCTGAAAAAAATGGAGATATAACTCTTGAAGATTTAATAGAAGCACTAAAAAATTTTTTGAAAAGAAAAGAAGATGAAAAGCCTCTTCAAACAAAGATAACAAAAAAAGAGTTATCAGTAACTGAAAGAACTAGTCAGATAAGAGACATATTAAAAAGAAAAAGAAGAATATCGTTTTTTGATTTATTTGAAGTTAAGACGAGAGAATATATAGTCGTTACATTCTTATCAATACTTGAAATGGCAAAATATGGGGAGATAAATATAGTTCAGGAGAGTAACTTTAATAATATTATTATTAATTCAAAAGAAGGTGAAGTACATGAGTAGTATATTAGAAGCAATATTATTTGCAGTAGGCGATGAAGGACTTACCAAAAAAGAAATATCAAATATACTTGAAATTGAAGAAGGTAAGGTAAATGACGAATTAAAAAAATTAGAAAAAATATATGAAAATAGGGGTATTGAACTTAAACTTTTAGGTAACAAATATAAGCTTATTACAAAGTCAGAATATAAAGATTATATAAAGAAATTAACAGATGAAGTTAGTAATAATCTTAGTAAATCTGCACTTGAAACTCTTGCAATAATTGCATATAATGAACCAATTACAAGAATGCAAATAGATGAAATAAGAGGTGTTAATTCATCACAGATGATTAGAAATTTGTTATCAAAAGGATTTATAGAGGATATGGGTAAAAGTGATTTGCCAGGTAGACCACTATTATATAAGACTACTAATCATTTTTTAGATTATTTTAATCTTTCTACAAAAGAAGATTTACCTAAGATAAATTTAGAAGAAATAGAAGTACTTGAAGATGATGACTTATTTCTAACTAGATATAAAGAAGAAGGTGAAGTATGATAGGAGTTTTACTAGCAAGCAAAGAAGAATGGAATGTTTTGCTTAATGTTTATAATATAAGTGAGGATTACTTAGAAAAATATCCTTATGGAGAATTTTATAGGACTAATTTTAATGGTAAAGATATAGTATTTTATAGAAGTGGGGCAAGAAAAATAAATGCAGCAGCTTCAACCCAGTACATGATAGATAGATTTTCTTTAGAAAAAGTAATAATTATAGGAACATGTACAGCAGTAAATGATAGTTATGATTATAATGATATATTAATACCTAACAAAATAATTGATTATGATTATGTAATTAGAGAATTATCATTTAATATAGATGATAGTAGCTTTATTGAATTACCTGAGGCAAATATTTCTTTAGAATATGTGGACGGAATACTTGGCTCTTCAGATAAAGCACTCGTAATGTGGAAAGATTTAACTTACTTAGCAAGTGTTGGTATAGATGCATCAGATATGGAATCTTATGCAGTTTGTAAGGTATGTATGAATAATAATATAGGATTTAATATAATTAAGGGTATATCCGATAGACCAATGAAAAGTGAAAATGGTTATGATGAACAATTAGAAGTATATGAAGAAAATACTCCTATAGTAATGAAAAAGGTAATTGAAGATTATCTTCCAGAGGTGTTGTAATGAAAAAAAGTAAGATATTTATAGTGGCTTTAATATTATTAGCTATGTTTACAATAATCGGGTGTAATAAGAATGATGATAGTAAAAAGGTAGATACCAGTTCGAGTATAGAAAAGGAAAAAAATACTTACATAAAATTCGTAAAGGAATTAAAAAAGGTAAAAGAGTCAAGTGAAGAATTGCCATTTGATATAAATGTGAGTTATGATAAATTAGATGATGAAGAAATTAGATATCAGGTTGTTATTGACAATCCAAAAGTAGAATTAAAAGAAATAAAGGCTCTTGCAATACACGATAAACAAACAGATGATGTATTTCCAAGCGTAGGAATATTTGATAGTATAGTAGATTTAAGTACATCTTCCAATTCTAAGGGTATAATACTCGTAGGGTATATTCCATATGATGGAAATATAGATGATTTTGATTGTGAGATAAAGGTATTAATTTCATATATAAAAGATGAAAATAAAATAACAAGCTATTATGTGACAAAAAAATAGCTTTTTTATTTGTTATAATTTACTTGGTGATAATATGAAAGTTAAAATATTTGATGAATCTCATGAATCTGATTTAGAAGCATCTGTTAATGCATTTTTAAGTGAACATAAGGATATTGTAGATATAAAATACCAGGTTAGTATAGCTATGTTTTCTGAAGAGCAAATATATTGTTTTTCTGCTATGATTATTTATAAATAAAAAACACCATTTTTAATGGTGGCTTTTTTACATTATATTCATAGAGTTTTGATATGAAGCGTTTATATAATCGCTAGACATCTCTGTATAATCTACTGCTTTAGGATATATATTATTTTGTAGTCTTTGAATGCTAGTTTCTAGGTTTTGAACCTTTTTTTCTAAAGCAGACACTCTTGATTCTAACTGATTATAACTATTCATGTTATTGTTATTTTGATACATTCCCATATTAGGAATCATACCCATTGGCGCAGGCATTACAGGCATATTAGGGTATTGCATACTCATAGCGTTATATGATTCAAAAGCGGGTCTTTCATCATATACCACAGTTTTATCGTAATTCATAAATTACCTCCTTAATTTGTTTCATTTTATTCTATGCTTTTGTTTATTTTTTGTCTGGGCTATTGTATAATATTACTAGGTGAATAATTATGAGACTTAGAAATGTTAAAGGCGCAAATGAAATTATAGAAAAATCAAAATATATAATTTTAAATCCAGAAAGTAAAAAAAGTAATTGGAATAAAGTATTTAATAATGAGAATCCTATCAATATAGAAATAGGGATGGGGAAAGGTGATTTTATAATAAGTATGGCAGAAAATAATCCTGATGTTAATTTTATAGGTATTGAAATGTATGATAGTGTTATAGTTAAAGCCATAGAAAAATTAGAAAATAAAAATATTCCAAACTTAAGATTAATAAGAATGGACGCCAGATTAATAGAGAATGTATTTGATAAAGAAATAAATATTATCTATTTAAATTTTTCAGACCCATGGCCTAAGAAAAGAAATGCTAAAAGAAGACTTACACATGAAAGATTTCTAAATAGATACGAAAATATATTTAAAAATGAAAAGGTAATTTATATGAAAACTGATAATACTCATTTATTTGAGTTTTCAATTGAATCATTAAGTAATTATGGATATAAATTAAAAAATATATCACTTGATTTAAATAATAGTGATTTTAGTGGAAATATAATGACTGAATATGAAAAAAAATTTAGTAGTAGGGGTGTAAAAATAAATAGACTTGAAGCATATAAAGATTGATTAAATACAATTTTTATGGTAATATTAATAAAAATAAGGAGGATAAAAAGTGAAAAAAATTTTAAAGGTTACATTAGTAGCTTTGATTATGCTAGTGTTAAGTGGATGTACTAAGAAATATGATAAGCTAACTTATACGACATATAATGAATATTTTAATAATAAGGATGGATATACAATTATAGATAAATCATCAGATTATGATATTGATATTATTAGATACATAGAAGCTGGTGATGGCAATGTTCAAATGATTTATATCGAATTTGATACAGAGGATAATGCAATTAACTATGTTAAAGACCAATATAGTGATACTCCTGGATATAAATTAAAGTTAAAAGATGATTATTCTTATGTAAAAAGTACAAAAGATAAATATTTTAAATTATACAGAGTAGATAATGTTGTTGTAAGCGCATTAACAATGGACAAAAAATATAAGAAAAATATTAATTCAATATTAAAGGATTTAGGTTATTAATAACCTTTTTTAAGTGAGGAAAATATGAATAAAATTTTGCTTTGTATTTTAGATGGAGTTGGAATAAGTGAAGATAATAAAGGTGATGCATTTGCAAATGCAAATACCCCAAACATAGATAAATTATTAAAAATTTATCCACATAAAAACATAAATGCATCAGGCACTTATGTAGGACTTCCAAATGGCCAGATGGGAAATAGTGAAGTTGGTCATTTGACAATAGGAGCTGGCAGAATAATATATCAATCGTTAGAATTAATTAACCAAAAGATAAAAAATGAGGAGTTTTATTCAAATGAATCATTTTTAAATGCTATAAAGCATGCCAAAGATAATAATTCAAAACTTCATATATTAGGATTACTTAGCGATGGTGGAGTTCATTCACACATAAATCATATAAAGGCATTATTAAAACTATGTTATATAGAAAATTTCTCTGATGTATATTTTCATTTGTTCACAGATGGAAGAGATACATATAAGGAAAGTTCTATATCATATTTATATGAACTAACAGAAGAAATAAAAAAATATAAAATTGGAACAATAAGTACTATATCTGGTAGATATTATGCAATGGATAGAGATAAAAGATATGATAGAGTAAAGAAATGCTATGATGCAATGGTCAATAATGTTGGTAATAAATCAAACAATTATAATAAATATATTATGGAAAGTTATAAAAAAAATATAACAGATGAGTTTATAGAACCATGTATATTTGATAATAATGGAAATATAGAAGAAGGCGATAGTATAATATGGGCCAATTTTAGATCCGATCGTGCAATTCAAATATTAAGCGCTTTAACAAATAGTGATTTTAATGAGTTTGAAGTAACTAGATTTAAAAATTTATATCTAACAACGATGATGTATGTATCTGATAATATTAAATCTGATATAGCATTTAAAAAGGATACCATAGATAATACATTAGGCATATATTTATCTAAACAATCAAAAAGTCAACTAAGAATAGCAGAAACAGAAAAATATGCTCATGTAACTTACTTTTTTGATGGTGGTAGAGATTTAGAATTAGATGGATGCAGAAGAATACTTATTCCATCACCTAAAGTTCCTACATATGATATAAAACCACAAATGAGTGCCTATGAAATAACAGATAAATTACTTACAGAAATGGATAATAATTATGATTTTATATTATTAAACTTTGCAAATGGAGATATGGTTGGTCATACTGGTAATTATGACGCTACAATTAAGGCTGTTGAAACTGTTGATTCAATGATTGGTAAATTATATAATAAATGTAAAGAGGAAAAATACATATTGATAATAACTGCAGACCATGGCAATTGCGAGTCTATGATGGATAAAGAAAACAATATAATAACGAGCCATACAAAAAATAAAGTACCATTTATTTTATGCAATAAAAATGCTAATATCGATAGTGTTGATAAATTATCAGATATCGCACCATTTATACTTAATTTAATGAATTTAAAAATACCTAATGAAATGAAATAGTTTTTGTGGTATAATTTTTCTAGAATGGAGAGGGCTATATGAAAAAGTTATTGAATATACTTATATTTTTGTTTATTTTTTCATTATATTTCATAACTTTTTTAATGATTTATGATAATTTTAGGGAAAGAAAACTAAATAGTCAAGAAAAGAATGCTTTAGAATTATTTGAGAAAAAAATTGATGAAAAAAAGCAAGTAGAAGAAAATCAAAGTGGATCATATACAATAAGTTATAACGGATATACGATACTTGGTACAATAGAGATACCTAAAGTAGGAATTAGTACTGTAATATTAAAAGAACATACATATGCCGCTATGAATATAGGAGCAATTAAAACATATGGTGTTGACTTGAATGAAAAAGGTGGTTTTGTAATATCTGCTCATAATTTTAGAGGAAGAACACCATTTTTCTATCCTATTAGGCTATTAAAAGAGAATGATAAAATTATAATAACAGATAATAAAGGAAGAACAATGGAATATCTTGTTTATTCTGTAAGCAGATATGTAAATCCAAATGATGTAAGTTACTTGCAAAAAACTGATGATTATCATGTTACTATTGTTACATGTGAAGATGGTGGGAAAAGTAGAATAGTTGTAAAGGCTCATATTATCGAATAATAGTTATTTTTATATATTTTCTAGTTAAATTAATATTTATATAGTATGAATTAAATCAATAAAAGCATCAATTTGCTTTTTTTTATTTCGATAATGTGGTATTATATAATAAAAGAATAGGAGGAATAGTATGGATAATAAGCATTTAGATGATTATGATGAAGATTTACCCTTTTCTCCTTATATTGATGACAGTAGTACAAAGCAGGATAATAAAAGTGAAGAAATTGAGAATATATTTACTATGAAAAACGACTCAGGTTTAGATAATATTGAACAGGTAGATATAAATAATAAAAATATAGAACAGCAAGAAAATAATATTGAAAAATTAACCGAGGGAAAAAATTCATATAATAATCTAGTATATAATGTAGATATAAAAAAGAATAAAGAAAAAAAATCTGGAAAAATATATAAAAAAATAAGGCTTTTACCAGTTATTTCATTTTTATTTGTATTTGGACTTGGTGTTTATATTTTTGTTAATAATGTTAAAGCTGATGTTATAAATTTAATAAAGATTGAAGAGAACTATAAAGTAGGATATATAAATAATGATGGAGAAGTCATAGTAAAACCTAAATATCTATATGGAACTGATTATTATAATGGGTATGCAGTTGTTAAAAATTACAATAGTTTATATGGAATACTAAATGGTAAAGGTAATACGAAAATAGCATTTGGAAATATTTTTTCAGCTGTTTTATATGGTGATAGATATATTGTTAGTAAATTTACTAATGAAGGACTAAAGATGGGCATATTAGATAAAAATTTATATGAGATAACCAGATTTAAATATGATAATATTTCATATTTAAAATCGGGGATATTTGTATTTAATAGAGATGAAACCATGGGGATTATGAATAATGATGGTAAGGAAATATATACATATAAAGTAGATGAAGTAGATGATAGAAATATATCTATTGATGTATCCAATATAGACGATGATTCAAATACTGATATATATGCTAAGGTAAAAGTAAATGCTTCTTCTACAATAATAAATACAAATACTGGTAAAGAAGTGTATAAATACACATTAGAAGATATAAATGTACTTGATAATAACGTTTTTTATATAAAGAATGAGCAAGGTAACAATAAATACTTTATTATAAAGGATGACAAAGTAGTATTTGAAAGCGAGGAATATAAAAGAGTTAGGATTGAAAATCTAAATTCTGATATAGCTATTGCAATAAAAGAGGATACCACTATTGACTATATTAATCTATTAACTAAGGAGAAAATAAATAGCAATGAAAATATAAAGTATACATATTCAGATGGTGTAATACTTGAAGAAAGCTATAATTTTAAAACTGATAAGAATGAATATACTATTTTTACACCTACTAAAACATTAGGAGTATTTACAGATTTAAATCCATTAGATGATACATTTGTAAATGGATATATGAAAGTTAACACATCTAATAATAAATATAATTTTGTAAATAAGAATGGTGAAAAAATATTAAAAAAAGAATATGATTTTGTAGATAACTTTAATAAATATGGATTTGCATTAGTACAAAATGACAGTGAATATGGTGTTATTAATAAAAATGGTAAAGAAATAATAAATACTAAATATGAGGAAATATTAACCTTAGATGATGATTTATTTAATACTATTAAAAAAAGAAATAAACAAGAATTATTTATTTTTAAACAAAATAATAAATATGGTATAATTAATTCAAGTGGTAATGTTGTACTAAAAGCTATATATGATGATTTTGTGGTAGTTACAGCAAAGTATCCAATAATAAAAGCTATATATAATAATGAAGCAGTTATAATAAATTTAGATACATTAAAAGAATTAACTATAAAAGTAACTAATGATGTACAAGTTTATGATAATTATATAATTTCATCAAATAGCTATTATAACTATAATGGTGATTTAATATATAATGTGGGAGGTTAATATGAAAAAGGGTTATACTTTGATAGAAATATTAGCGGTTATAGCAATACTCGCTGTTATAGGCGCGATAGCATACCCAAAAATAGCTGATTTAATAGATATGTCAAAAATAAATGCATATAGTGCTGCAAGAAAAAATATTATAGAAAGTGCAAAACTTAAATATTTAGCTGATGTTAATTCAAATGTTGTTACTGAGTATAAGGTTGTTGATCTTATTGATGAGGGATATATAAGTAAAGATACAAAAAATCCTTTAACTAATGATGAATATAGTGATCAGACGAAGGTGGTAATAACAAAAGAAAATGGTAATATAAAGTATGATTATGTTGATGGAAATACTATATATGATGTAGTAAGTAAAAAGAATGATTCTGATGGTATTTATTTAGATAACAATGAGTATATTTATAGAGGAGAGAATGCTAAAAATTATACATCATTTAATGGTGAAATATATAGAATTATAAAAATAGATTCATATAGGAATACATATTTATTAAAAGAACAAGGTAATAATGAGATAAATAAAAATGATTTAAAAAATTATATAAATTCATATTATAATGATAATTATAGTGAAGAGTATAAAACAAAAATAAGCAAATTTGATATATTAGACTATGAAATGTACTTAAATAGCTTTATTGGTAATGAATCTTTTATAACAAATAATAGTAATATATGGGTAAATTATGGCTTAGAATATAAAATATTAAATAATGTTACAAATACACTAGAAGATAATGATAAAGCAAATGTTACATTTGTTTTAAAGCTAAATAATACTATAACAATAATAAATGGTAATGGCTCACAGTTAGACCCTTACATAATAGGTGAGTAAAATTCCTTTTATGGAGTTTTATTTTTTTGTAAAAAATACTTGATTTTATTTGATTTTATTGATATAATTGTCCTGTGTGTGACTGCGTAGATGTGGGAGATTGCTGACACACCAGGATAAGTTGTTTTTATATAATAAAGACAAATGGCATGTCAGGTAACTTACACGGAGTATGTCTATACAAGATATAGGCGAAAGGAGGATACATAATGTCAAATAGAATTCAAATTAATTTGAAAGCATATGATCCAAGAACAATTGATCAAGCTGCTAGTAAGATTGTTGAAACTGTTAAAAGAACAGGTTCTGAAGTAAGTGGGCCAATACCACTACCAACTAAAATTGAAAAAGTTACAATCTTAAGAGCTGTTCACAAAGATAAAGATTCTCGTGAACAATTTGAAATGAGAACACATAAAAGACTAATTTGTATCAATAATCCTAGTAAAGACACAATCGAGGCTTTAACTAGATTGGATTTACCTAGTGGTGTTGAAATAAATATTAAATAATTATAGGAGGAAAAAATGAAAAAAGGAATCTTAGGTCGTAAGATCGGGATGACTCAGGTTTTTGCAAAAAATGGTAAATTGATTCCAGTGACTGTAATATCTGTTGAACCTAATGTTGTTTCACAAATTAAAACAAAAGAAACAGATGGTTATGAAGCAATTCAATTAGCATTTGAAACAAAAAGAGAAAAACTTTCTAATAAACCACAGATGGGTCATCTAAAAAAAGCAAATACATCACCTAAGCGCTTCTTAAAAGAAATCAGAGGTGTTGACGTAAGTAACTATACTTTAGGTCAAGAAATTAAAGTTGATATCTTTACTGAAGGTGAAATGGTTGATGTAACAGGAACAAGCAAAGGTAAAGGTTATCAAGGAGTTATTAAACGTTATAACCAAAGTAGAGGTCCGATGGGACATGGTTCACAATATCATAGAGGCGTTGGTTCACTTGGTACTATGAGACCAATGCGTGTATTAAAAGGTAAAAAATTACCAGGACATATGGGAGCAAATACCGTAACAGTTCAAAACCTAGAGGTTGTTATGGTTGATCTTGAAAATAATGTAATATTAGTAAAAGGTAATGTTCCAGGTCCTAAAAAGTCTTTAGTTATAATCAAATCAGCTATTAAAAATGAAGGTGTAATAAAAGAAACTTTAGAATTAGTTTCATTTGAAGAACCTAAGGTTGAAGTAGAAGATACTACTATGGCTGAAGCTATAGCTGATGAAACAGTGACTGAAGAAGTAATAGAAGAATCATCACAAGAAGCATAATTAATAACTTATTAAAATAAATTGTGATGAAAGGAGGAAGAAATATGCCTAAAATAGCTCTTTTAAATACAAAAGGTGAAAAAATTAAAGACATTAAGCTAAATGATGAAATATTTGGCATTGAACCAAATAATCAAACTATATATGATGCAGTTGTATTAAAAATGGCATCAGTAAGACAAGGAACTCACAAAGTTAAGACTAGAAGTGAAGTTTCAGGTGGTGGAAGAAAGCCATGGAGACAAAAAGGAACGGGTAATGCTCGTCAAGGATCAATCCGTGCACCACACTTTGTTGGTGGTGGAGTAGTATTTGGACCTACTACAGAAAGAAATTATACAAAGAAACAAAATAAGAAAGAAAGAAGATTAGCTTTAAAATCAGCTTTAACTTATAAAGCAAATGATAAGGAAATCATAGTTATTGAAAATTTAAAACTAGAAACACCTAAAACTAAGGATTTCAAGAAATTACTTGAAGATTTAAAAATTAATGGTAAAGCATTAATAGTTGTTAAAGAATTAACAGATAATTTAATATTAGCTTCTCGTAATTTAAGAGATGTTAAAGTAATCGAAACTCATGAAATCAACACTTTTGATGTAATGAACTACACTAACTTGGTTCTTACTGAAGAAGCAGTTAAAATGCTTGAGGAGGTACTAAAATAATGATAGGAAATTATAGAGATGTAATTATTGCCCCTGTTATTACAGAAAAGAGTGCAAAAATAGCAGAAAAAGGCAATAAAATAGTATTTAAAGTTAGAAATGATGCTAATAAAGTTCAAATTAAACAAGCAGTAGAGAAAATATTTAATGTTAAAGTATTAAGAGTTAATACAATTAATGTTAAACCAAAATACAAAAGAGTTGGACGTTATGCAGGAACTACAAGTCGTTTTAAAAAAGCAATTGTAACATTAGCTCCTGGTAGTCAAATAGAATTATAATAGGAGGTTTTAGAGATGGCTATAAGACATTATAATCCAGTTACTCCTGGACAAAGAAAGAAAAGTACTTTAGTAAATGAAGAGCTAACTAAAACAGCTCCTGAGAAAAGTTTACTAAAAGCCCAAAATAAAAAGAGTGGGCGTAATAATCAAGGTAGAATAACAGTTAGGCATCAAGGTGGAGGTGCTAAAAGAAAATATCGTGTTATTGATTTTAAAAGAAATAAATTTGATATTGAAGGAACTGTTGCATCTATTGAATATGATCCAAATAGAAGTGCTAATATAGCTTTAATTAACTATAGAGATGGTGAAAAAAGATATATAATAGCCCCAAAGGGATTAAAAGTAGGCATGAAAATAATATCTAGTGAAACTGCTGATATTAAGGTTGGTAATGCATTACCACTTATGAGTATCCCAGTTGGTACTATAATACATAACATTGAAATGAGACCTGGTAAGGGTGGACAAATTGCAAGAAGTGCTGGACAAAGTGCACAAATTCTTGGAAGAGAAGAAAAATATGTTCTTGTGAGATTATCATCTGGTGAAACAAGAAAAATTTTAGGAACTTGCATTGCTACTATTGGTGAAGTTGGTAACGAAGATTATTCATTAGTTAGACTTGGTAAAGCAGGAAGAACTAGATGGATGGGAATAAGACCTACAGTTCGTGGTTCTGTTATGAACCCTAATGACCATCCACATGGTGGTGGTGAAGGTAGAGCTCCAGTTGGACGTAAACAACCTATGACTCCATGGGGTAAACCAGCACTTGGACTTAA
>JAGBAW010000008.1 GCA_017938725.1 Bacilli bacterium
AAAAATTATTAAGTTAATCCATATATTTTACAATCAATGTTAAATTTAGAACAAGCGTTTTTTATTGTTTCTTCAACTGTATTAATATAGAAAGTTGCAAATAAATTTTCATATACTTCATTAAAAATTTTTATATATTGAACTTTTTTCATGCATTTAAGTCTATTTAATAATATTGGTATATAATAATCCATATTAATTTTATTTTCAAAAATCGAATTTAAAATAAATATAAATCTATCTTTACTTTTAGAATCAAAGTTTTCAAAAAGGCCTTTTAATATTTCTGACAATGTATTATCATATAAAGCATATATATAATTATGCTTTATAAGCTTTACAATTAATTGTGCAAAAGCATCATTACATGTTGAAAATTCTTTAACAATTTGAGTTAAATTTGTATGCTTTATACCATATTTATTTGATACTTTTCTTATCATTAAATCATCCGACACAAAAGGAATATCTAACTTTTGAGAAGCCATAATTAAGTCAAATTGAACTTTATCAAATAAGTTTTTGGTTTTTTCATTAAACAAATCATCTTTTTCAAATTCAATACTAACCACATTAATTTTATTTAATAACTTATTTAATTTTTGCCAAAATTTAATTTGCTCTATAACATTAATCTCACTAAATGCCAATTTTTTTTCTTCAGTAATAAACAAACTATTTTCTTTTTCATCTTGCTTCCTTACTAAATTTTCATAAAAATATTGAAACTTATTTTTTAACGATTCAGTAATATATATTTTATCATAAAATTCATTAGGTATTATATCCAAAATATCAAGAATGGTCATTATGATTAAAGTTGAGATATCTACCACAAAACCATCTTTTAAGCTAATATTTATATTTTCGCCTGCTAATATAATTCGATTAGAACTATTTAATAATGTATTTATTAATTTTGCATAAGAATCAAAGTCATATTCATTACTAATTAAGACTGATAAAGGTACATTGTTATTATTTTGATAAAAATCTAATCTTTCATTAATATCTTTATTTACTTCTAACATTTCATTCTTAATTTTTTTGATAGCTTCTTCAGGTTTCTCCTTTTCTGAAGTAAAAAACTTTAAATATTTATTTTCTTCTACATATTTAAAGCACATTCTCACCAAATAAGTATATTTATCTAGAATATCTTTTATTATATATTTTTTATTATCAATAGATAAACTTTCTTTAATTTTTAAACCTAGTAAATCAGAGCCAATATTACTATATGATCTTGCAATAGTCGCTCCTAATATTACATCTTGTTCTTCAAAAAAATTATCATCTTCTAATAATATATTTATATTATGGTTCGAATCAATATCAGACAATAAGACAACACTATTGCTGACAACATGATCTAATTTTTTATAATTTTTTTCACCATCAAACATAACAATTGACCAAAATTGTCTGTACGCATCATTATATTTAGTATTTGATTTTGCTAAATAAATAGCTTTATATGAGCAATTTAAAGCATCACCATTTTTGCCCATATAATTATATGCTTGAGCACACAGCATTAAACATTTTATGTCTTTTTGCTCAAGAATTTTCAAAAGTATTTTTTCATCTATAGTTGATCTGTTTTTTATTGAAAGTTGTACATACTTAAATCCAGAAACTAGCTTAAATTCACTTTCATATGATAATTTATACAATTTTATTGATTCTAGTTCTTTTCCTTTTGATTCAGCAATTTTTGCTAAGACAAAATTTTTATCAATTATTTCATCTAAATTATCTACTCCAATATTTTCAATTAAAGTTATATCTTTTCTTGATAATTCATTTTTATTAGTCACAAGCTCAACAAATTTATTTTTCAATACAGAAGAAAGTTCAATTGATTCTAAATATGATATCATTTCTTCTTCTAAACCCATCTCCATAGATTGGTTGCACATAGTATTAATTGCAACTATATCCTGATAATTTAATAACTTCAAACCTTTTTTAAATTGATCTTTATATTTATTTTTTCTTTTATCTAAATTATATAATAATTTTGAAGTACATGAATAAAAAATGGGCATATTTTTGAATTTACTATTGTTAAGTTTTAAAATTTCTTGTTCAGATAATTGCTTCTTTTTATTTTTAGAAATAACTAACATGGAAGCTAAGAATCCAAATCTATCAAATTGTTCCTTTTTAGCTTTAGACAAAAGTTTTATTACCTCGTTATACTTATCCATTAAAAAATAAGATCTTGCTAATGTTTCAAAACATTGTTCATAATTGTCATTAAAATACAATGATTCTAAAATTTTATTGGCATTTTGATCTTCGCCTTTAGCTAATAAAAGCATTGCATAATAATGTTTTGTAATAAAATTATTTGTGACATATTTTGGTATTGAATCATAATATTTTATTCCTTCTTCAATATCATATTTTGATAGAATAACTAACATATTATGATAATATATTTTTGAATCCTCAGATTCATCTTCTTTATAATAAAAATCAAATGCTTTTAAAGAATCAAATATACTTTTTAATTTAATTCTATTTTCTTTAGATATATATATTAAAGCATCATCATTATTAACTATCTCTGCTGCATTTTGATATAAATCATTTATTTTTTCTTTTATTTCTTTAACGCTATTATCCTTGTATTGGATTACTTCTTTTTCATGTATAGCATTAGCTAATTTTTCTATTTCTTCATCAGAAAACGTTTTTATATTTTGTGTATCATAATCTTTAAGTTCTAAATATGACATTGCAATTTCTTTACATTCATTTTGAAGTATATTTGATAAATTAAATATACCATAAATTTCAAACTTTATATTTCCACACTGACTTTTTATATCTTCAATAAATGATTCATCTGGATTATCGTTATTATGCATAAAAATTATTTTTGAGACTTTGCCATATAATGATTCTTTATTTTTAATTTTATTCAAACATTTTGTTACATCATCCTTAATTTTCTTTTTTAAATTGGAAGCTTGCGTAGTAACTTCAACATAAATGTATTTGTCATTTTTATCTATAAAAACTGCATCAGGTGTTCCTAATTTAGTCTTATCTGTTCCTTTTACTGATCCTGTATATTCATAAGGTTTATAACCTTTTCTACATAAAATTTCGTTACAAATTCTTTGAAATCTCCCAGATTCTATCTCTTTCAATTTCATTTCTATATCAGCTGTTTTTAACATTTAATCACCACCAAATAAGAAAATGTCTAATTCATACATTTGATTTTATTATCAATATAATTAATTTCCTCTTCTGTAAAATTGTATTTTCTATATAATTGTTTATCTATTTCCGATATACTTTTTGACCAATCTATATCAGACTCATCTTCAAAATTTTCTACGGGTACGTAGCTAAAGGTTTTTGAAGTGGCATCTTGGCTACTTTTTAATAAACTATGTAAATATCTTAAAAATTTTGTTTGCAAATATTTTGCTAAATTATTAGATGATTCCTCGGTTAATGAAATATTAGCTCCAACCACTAAATATGATTCAGTGCAAATTGTATTTGGTTTTCCTACAAATGAGTTCATATTGTCATCATTCAACTCCGTACCAATATTATTTGCTCGCGGGATAAATACTTTCCAATAATTAATCCATTCTTCATGACATAAAATAGATTTTGGGCTAACATAAACAATCTTTTTACCTTTCACATAACAAATAATAGTATTTTCAGTTGTTTTTTCAGTTGTTACATTATTGCCTTTAACAAAATTTCCATCTAATCCGAAAGGCTTTCTAGATGATACAATTTCACTAAATGATTTAAAATCATTAGTCATAACTTTATCTAAAATAGATTTTGCTTTGCTATCTCTTATAAATATGTCTTCATTATAAAATTTCAATGGTCTTGATATTTCATCAATTACTGCATTATTAGAGTGAGTAAACACCTTAACAAGATTTTTTTCATTATTATAGTCTTTATCCCATAGCCAATAACAAATACCACCACGATTATTTGTATTAGGGAAAATATCATCTGGGGTTAAGCAATCATGCAATTCTTTTATGTGAATATCATTAACCATATCTTTTCTAAAATCATCTAATCCTTTTCCACCAACATACCAACGAGAAGGAATAATTAGTGAAACATATTTAGGATTCAATTTTTTGGAAATATTCACAAAGTAATTATAAATAGGACGAGCACTTGCGCCAGCACCACCATCAGATTCTTGATATGGAGGATTACCTACAATTATATCAAAGTTCATTCTTTCATCTCCTTCCTTACTAAACAAATTATCTTCTAACTCTATATCAGAAAAATTTTGCTTTTGAGTTAGATAATTAATGATTTTATCATAATCTAAATCATCATCTTTTTTTACATTTAACAAATCATAGGAAGTGAATTTTTCTGATATATTATTAATATTTAATTTCAATATTTCATATATTTTTCTAGTAAATTCATATGCTACGCCAGAAGTTGGAATAGAATATATATTATTTTTATATTTGTCCCACGAAATATTATTTTCATTTAAAATATTAACTAAAGCTAAAATAAATTCTGCCTCTTTGCTTGCAATATCCAAAATTTTGCCATTACTATTAATAATTTCAATTAGATTATTTTTTCCAATCATTTCTAGCATATCTTTACATGTTTTTTGTGGTGTTATAACTTCAGAATCAGATAATTTATCAAATTTATTAATAGCTATTGTTGCTCTTTCAATTTCAGTAATTGAATCATCATTTGATAGATTATTTATATTTTGTATTTTATAATCTAATTGTCTCAAAACAAATATATCTATTGTTTTATTTAATAATATTAATATATTTTTATCTAATTCTAAATGATGTGCTATTCTTTCATTATCTTCATCACTAATTACATTAATTATATTTTCTAATGATGATACTGAATTTCTTGTCAATACAGCAAAAAATAAAATTCTAGCATAATAAGTTCTAAATTGCTTTGTTAAATTATTTTTATCATCTTCTTGTGTATGAGTAGTTGTTTTATTTGATACAGTGTTATCTGAATTATCTAATACATTTTCATCAATATCACCAAAATCAAAATTTTCTTGTTCACTATCATCTTCAGTATTAACAACTTTAAATCCTTGTCTTGTTCCAAATTCACCTTGCTTTGATATTACTTTCAAAATATCTGGAATATTAACTAATGATAAATCAACTGGAATTTCATTAACTTCTTCAAATACTCCTCTATTTTTAGAATAATTACTAATGGCATTCATAATATCCACAGCTTGAATTTCCTTTATTTTATTTTTATTTAAAACAATTATTGGTGAAATTTTTAATTCATTACTAATTCTTTCTTCTAATTTACTATTTCCTGCTTTATCAACATTCGCATTATATATCATTGACTTTGTTTCTTGCATTATGAACATTCTATTAGGATCAAAGTCTACTAATAAAGTCTGTGGTTTTTTGTTATACTTTATTAAATTACCATCTTTAGACAAATAGTTTTTAATATATTGATTTTGTAATCTAAATATTGCTTGATCGTATTCCTGTGGAGAAGAAGTATCCTTAAGATAAATCATTGTATCCCATTCTTCAACTGTACTACCTGTAAGCATTCTATTAACAGTCAAAGTTAATGTCTTTTTATTCTCATTTTCATATTCTTTAATTTTATTTTTTATATCTTTGACATTCTTATATAAATTAGGATTATCTACACCTGATATATTTATTATTTCATACTGATTTAAATTTTTAAATTTATCGTTATTATTTTTTATAAGTTCTTCTATCGCATCACATGAAGCTCTATAAGGCAAAACCATTACTATGTGCCTACACATTTTGCCACTTTTTATTTTATCATAATCTAAAAATCCAAGGACATTTTCATCATTCTTTGTACCATCTATAACTTCTAGTAAATCTAATACTTCATTTTCATAAATAAATTTTTTATGATCACCATTAGAATTTTGTTTAATTGATTTTGGTCTAAATAACTCTGAAAAAGCATAAGAAATACCATTTTTTCTTAATTCTTCAAGTCTTTTTCTCACTGATTCATTTGGATTAAAAGCGAATCTTATCATTTGAGGAAATCCATAATATGGATTATCCCATTCTTCATAAGGTTTACCAGTTTTATCATTTATAATACTATTTTCAATATCCTCAAAATGTTCTTTATTCCATTTTTCTTGTTCGTTTACTATATCAGAAAATTGACAAAATGCTATAATATCATCTTTTGTAAATTCACTACCCATTAAAATTCTATATGGTGTCCCAGATAAATGAATTCTTACTTTTGAATTTAAAGTTTTTATTTGATTTAAAGCATCTTCAAAATCTACAAAACCATCTTCTCTAGTGTCATCTACATCCTTAAAACCATCTCTAAGAACTGCACCATATTTATCAGCTCTTGCTCCAAAATGAGTTTCATCAATAAGTAATAAATCAATTTTACTATTAAATATTTCTTTATGCTTTTCTTTTATTTCAGTACCTTGTAAATCTTGAAGAGTTAAAAATATTGCTAGTTTTCTTTTTTCTTTTAACTTTTTACTAATTATATTTTCATCTAATAAATCTTCACTCGTTATAAAATCATATTCATTAAAATTTTCAGCACTTTCTATAGTTTTTTTCCATTCTTCTTTGACATCTGCCTTAGCTGATACAATTACTACTATTTTTGCTTTCATTTCTAAAGCACAACACATAGATGTAAAGCTTTTCCCAAATCGCATTACTGCATACATCAACAAATTATTTCTACCATGCTCAATTGCATATTTAAATTTATCAATAACAGCTTGTTGATTTGGTCTAAGATCCCAATAACCTGTTGAAGTATATTTTTCTATTGTTCTTAATCTACTATCAGCATTATAATATTGATATTTCATTAAGTTTTCCTCAAAACTTTTTTGAATATCATCTATTGCAGCTTCAACATCTATCACTGTTGTTTCTTTAAAAAATTCGTTAGAAACATATACATCAGAAAAGTCATCAGGATTAATACGATTCTTATTTAAATCATTTTCTAAATAATGATGAACAGCATAATCTCTGAAAAAAGTGTTTTCATCAACCATTGCTTCTTTTTCATACTCTTTTTTTAAATCCGGATAAATTTCTTTCCATTCTTTTAATCTCACTGAAACCGGTCTATAAGTATCTCCTACTTTTAAATAATTGGGTATTGTATTAGTTGTAAATGCATAAATATGTGGTTCAACTCTACCTACTATTATTTTATCTAAAAGTTCTATATTTTCCATTTACTGCACCTCACTTCTTAATCAATGTATAAAATTTTATAATCTTATTTTTTTCCCAATTCATAATCTTGCAATATATTCCATTATGATTTTTATAATTACCGTTCTTACAACCACTACATTCTGTTTTTGACTCAACCTCTCCAAATAGTGTATATTCTTTAATTATTTCATTTTTACAACTATTTGGGATTACAAATTTTAAACCATCCATTTGCCAAATGTTCCAACTAATAATTTCAGCAACTTGTTTTATCAAGTCAAGAGATGGTTTTTTATTAAACTTATCCTTGTAATAATCAATATAGGTATACAAAATATTTTCTCTAGCAAGTAAAATATTATCCCCTTGCCAATCATAACCATAAATACTTTTAATGGCTTCTATTGACCACTTAATCCAATCTTCTTCTAAATTTACATTTTCCGATAAAACTCTTAATTTTCTATCTAGCAAACCTATTCTATCGTTTATTTTTATACTTTTGCCAGTTACTGTATCATAACGACTTACAAGATAAGGAGCTTCACCACAAGAAATTTCTAATCTTATACTTTTTATATAATCTTGCCAAGTTTTATCATTCGGAAACTTAATTTTATTTTCATTAGTTACCCATTTTTTTTGATCAGATTTATTAAATATATTTTTTTTGCCAAACCATTCATCATCAGCTAAATTATTTTGTTCATTACATATCCATGATGGCGTAAATACTTCGGCATTATCTTTAATTCTTTTTATTTTTTCATTTGCACTTTTTCTTGAACGTGGCTTAATAATATCACCATAAACTCCAGTAATTTTATCTATTGTTATTTCGTCACCAAACTTAAATCCGTTCCCATGCTCTTTGTAATTATCGGAAGCCCATATAATATTTTTTTTAGTTGTATTATCATAAAGCAATGTAGATAATATTTCATTATTGGCTTGTAATAAGTTATCCTCTTTAATATCAACTAATTCATTAAACATTATATATCACCTCCTGATTATGCAAATATATAAACTTTACATAAATATTATACAATAAAAAATGGTTATTTACTATGGATTCGCTTTAAATAAAAGCATAATTCTAACAATTTTAATTATTTACTTTATTAATTTATTTTTTAAAAATTTATTACATATAAAAAGCCATATATAGCAATCCACATATCCGTACTGGTAATATGGATTAATCTAATATGGCTTTTTAATATTATATTCTTTTATTTTTTTAAATTAACTTCATATGTAGATATAAGCTTATAAAATATAAAACAAACTATAAATATTGTTAATAATAAAAACAAATGATTAATAACAAATTTAACTATATTTACAACTAAGCAGCACAAAACCCAAAGTAAAATAAATACTAAAAATCTAATTATCCAATGCAATAATGATCCAATTTCTCCCCTAATACCAATATCTCCAACTATTTTGAATGCTATTTTAAAAGCAACGATTCCTATTAATCCTATAGTCATAGAATTCAAATAATAATTATTTGATATAGTCAAAGGAGAAATTAGTAACTCAAAGAGTATCTTTTTCAACTTCATTCTCCTTTCTCAAACTATATAGACTAACTTCTATGAGCTTTTGGACAACAGTGCGCACATCCATCTATTTTATATACTGGATATAATTTTTTTGCTTGTTTAACTGCTTCTTGCTCATTAAAAAATGTACCAATATAAATAAAATTACCGCCTATTTTATAATTGTAATAATATGGACACGTTTCTTTGTGCACTTCATGATCACCATTAGATTGAGTGTTTGAATTCAAATAATAATTTAACATCTATTTCACCTCTTTCCGAGACATTTATTTTGCAACTTTTTTAAACTTGTGATACAATATTCTTGGTAAGTGAATATTTATGCTTATTTATGGAGTCGTGCAAGCGTCTCTTTTTTTGGACTTACGTTAACCAAACTGCCATTTATAAATTAATTTCTATTATACAATTTAGCTAAATAATGTTAATAACTGTTGTTCATATGGTTTATAATATTTTCCACCAAAATTTAACCATTTACTATAATAGATTAATGCATAATATGCAGCTTCATAACTCACATCAAATTTTTCTGATATTTCTTCCGGTGTAGTTAATTTCAACTTATGTACAAGCACAGGTGGAACAAGAGCATACTTTGCAAAAAATTTAACTTCTTTTTCTGCAAGCAAACTATCTTCAGAATGGTCTAAAACTATATGGCCTATTTCATGTAACATAGTATTATTAATTCGGCCAAATTTTTTATCATCATTATAAAAGATGTACCATTTATTTTCTTTTTTAATAGAAAAACCATCTTCACTCTCTTTAAGGCATAAATCTCTCGTCCTTCCAGATTTCGAAGGATATGGAATTACTTTAATTTCCATTTTTTTTGCTATTTCAAAGCCATTTATAGGAACACAATTAATATTGTATTTTTCAAATAAATTAACTACTTCTTGCTTTATTTGCTCACAACGATTATCTGATAACTTTATATCCATCTTATTCCTCCTCAAATAGTGACTGCATTAGTTCCATCTTTTCAGATTTCGTCAGTTTAGATGAATTTCTTGCAATTAACCTTATTGTTTTTGTACTATCAAATTCATCATTCTCAATTCCTAACAAATAGTCAGAAGTTGTATGTAACGCGGTAGCTATATTAGCGAGAACATCTGCCTTAGGATTTCTATCTCCTCTTATAATTCGTGAAAGAATAGATTCATCAATACCTATTCTATTAGCTAAATCACGTTGAGTAATACCACTTTTTACTAATATACTTTCAATTCTTTTTCCTATTTCCATATTTAACTCCTTTTCTATTTACAAATTAAGAATATCATAAACTTGCTATTTTGTCAAGCACACTTGCTGTTCTTTCGTTTGAAATTTTTAAGCTAATTTTATTTAACGATTTTATCTATTTGTTTTATTACTTTATTCTTAGTAATTTATTGTGTATAAAAAACCGTATATGGTAATCCACATACCCGTAAAGGTAATATGGATTACTCTTCATATGGTTTTTCATATATTATATATTCATAATAAAACCTACCATTTTCATCTCTTTTTTCTACCATCTTTAAATATTTGTATTTTTTTAACTCATTTAAGATTTTTCTTATTGTATCTTTACCTTCAACACAAATACTTGCTAATCCAATTAATGAAAAATTCCAATTATCTGATAAAGATAACATCATTGAAAGTAAACCCTTGGCTTTTAAACTTAACCTTTTATCTTTAAAATGATAATTACTCATTACTGTATATCCTTCTTCTTTTCTAATTTTTTGTATTTTCATATTTTCTCCTTTTCTTTGCATAAAAAAATTGTGTTTCCACAATTCACTTTAATTATTTTCTAACTTATTTAATTCTTCAATTACTTCTTTTAATGCTTTTTTAGGTGTTAAATCAATATAACTATATTTTTTTAATTTATTATTATTTCCATAAAGAATATAATCATTAAATAATCCCAAATTTTTACAAGAACACCAGACTTCTTTATCAAATTCTTTATTTTCTATTATATCATTACACTTCTTACATTTGATTATCATAGTTAACAACTCCTAAACTTAATAAATTGATATAAGATCTATACGCATTTCACCATTTTTATGCAATTTATTCATTTCTAAACATATTTTTATTACTAATTTTAAATAATCTTTTAATTCTTCCAATTGAGTTTGCTCTAACATACACTCTCCAAATTTATCTACTTCAACAGCATTAAATTTAAAATCAGTGTGAGCATATATTTTATTTCTAATAGTTTGGATATCTTTTAATAGTTTGTTATACTCCTTTAATTCAGTTTTAAATTTCCTAATTTTTTCTTTAAAATTATCATTACCTAACTTCCAACAATAATTAAAAAAATTAGGAACTGAAATGGCATTTCCATTAGTATCAGATAATTTTGTTGTTCCTACTATTATTTCATATCTAATTCCTGATATAGTTGCACTGAATAAATTATTATAATTTTCATAAATTTTTTCTACTTCATTCCAATTCTCATCTTTAGTTAAAAAGATAAATTGTTCAACACAATTTAACAACTCTCTGGCATCCATAAAAAGATGAAATATATAATATTGTATATTATCTGCTTCAATTCCGTTAACTTCTAACATATAGTATCACTTTCTTTCAAATAATATTATATCATTTATTCCAGTAAAATAGGAGCTTATTAAAGTCATACACTATTGCCATAATTTAATCACATATTACGCGTCCCGACCTCCTGCATTTAAGTGATTAGATATAACAAGTACATCAGGTGAATTACCATAAGCATTTAAAATCCTATTAACCCTTTCTGTTGGTGTTACAGTTTCATCAGTCGTTCTTACCAAGGTTGAATTTACTCCAAGATCTTTAAATCTTTTATTTAAATATTCCGCAATTTTTAATGCATATTCCTTTTCGACAATCCCATTACCACTAGCTCCAGGATCAGAACCTCCATGCCCAGCATCTATAACTATCTTTACATTATTATTCATAAAATCCTCCTCAAAGTATTTTATGATAAATGCTGAGTTAGGTGATTATAATATTAAAATTATTATTTATTAAATTCTTTTATCCATTCTAATAATTAGTTTAATATATTTTCCCTATTTTTAAATATATCAACAAATTTTAAATTATATTCTTTGTATTTAGCTTCATACTCCTTACTTAATTTTATATATATACTCATTATTTTTTTTTATTTCCACTGACTCTATATAAGTCCAATCATGTTGTTGATCATATTCTAATATATTATTAACACCCTCTTTTAAGGTAACATTTGGGTATCCAAACACTGTGACTATATAACAACTATTCAAATACCTGATAGCTTCTTCTATTTTTATACTTAATGAATTCATTATAAAATTTAAATCAGGCTCATATTCAATATAACTTTTAAAAAAAACCTTGTCATATTTTTGCAACACTTAAGTCTATTTCTATTTCGCTTTTTGATTTTCTATCTGCTTGATTTCTACACATATCAAAATAGACACGTTTTATAACATATCTTGTACTATACTATAGTTTTTAAAATTAGTTAATATCATCCTGGCGAATATACTTTTACCTGATCTTGGAACTCCCATAAAAATTATATTTTTCATAAATTAAATACTTCCTTTTCAAAACATATATAGCATAATCCTATTATATAATCAAATTATAAACTTTATATTATTGAAATAATTACATATAGATTTTATAAAAAAGAAATTATAATTTATTTTTTGCGTGAATATTTTTACAAAAAAATAAAAAGACAGAAAGATTCTATCTTATTTAAATTATTTTAACTCACATAATATTTTAAACATAAAATGTGCAATTTTCTTCGAGCTATCCTCTAAAAATTGTTCATATGTTATTACATTATTATTATTTGGAGTGTCTGATATACTTCTTAACACTAAAAATGGTATATGGCTTAAGTAACACACTTGTGCAATTGAAGCACCCTCCATCTCTACACATAATGCATTAAATTTATTATTTATCTTTTTACCCATCATATAATCTGTACAAAATATATCTCCTGATGCAATTACACCTCTAAAGGTAGTTATATTATCTATATTAGATGCTACGCCTTGTGCTACCCTAACCAAATACTCATCTGAATTAACGTATACACCTATACTAGGAATATAACCCTTTTCATGATTAAATGCAGTAATATCAAAATCATGTTGTACTAACTTTTCACCAATTACTATATCTCCAACATTTAATAATTCATGAACTCCACCTGCAACACCTATATTAAATATATAGTTAACCTTTATATTATCTATTAATATTTGAGTACATCTAGCAGCATTTACTTTCCCAACCCCGCTTTGAACTAACACGATATAAATTTTTCCTATCCTTGCCTCATAAAATATCAAATCAAAAATATTATATTTCTTAATTATTTCTAAATACTTTTTTAGCTCTAAAAGTTCTTCATTCATTGCAAATATTATTCCTATTTTTTTCATATAATACCTCCAAATACAAATATATTATAACCTATTATTAATATATTTTACAAATAAATACTTTATTGCAATAATAATTGAAAATAAATTAATTCGGATTGTTATAGAAAAATATTAACATATATACTATAAAGAAAATGGTAAAGCTTTTTTATTAAATGTGAAGATTTTAAGGAAAATTAAAATGCATGTTTTTTATATTACTCAAGTAATTTTGAATCATCAATCTCAACACTATTAATACTATTAAATCTTTTTGTTATTTTATCAGTTGTGGTATGTATTTCTTCAACATCTTTACTCACTGTTTGAATGCTTCTAGAAAGCTTGTCCCAGCGCTCCTTGTAGCGAGAAAATTCTACTGATAACTTACTTAATTCTTGTGCAATAACTTTAGCATATTTATCTCTTTCAATATTCTTAATTATTACTTCAATAGTTGTTAATGTACTTATAAGTGTAGTTGGAGATGTAATCCAAACTCTTCTTTTATATGCATACTCAATTATATCACTATGATAAGCATTAAGTTCTGCAAATATTGCCTCAGCTGGTAAAAACATTATCGCTTGATCGCTAGTAACCCCATTTATTATATATTTATTAGCAATTGCATCTATATGTTTTTTTACATCTAATTTAAATGATTTTGCTGCAAGTTCCCTATCAGTTTGGCTATACTTTTTATCTACCATTATCCTATAATTTTCAAGTGGAAACTTTGAATCTATTGCAACTACTCCAAGTGGCTCAGGAGCAAATAGTACTGCATCAGCAATTGTATTATTTGGCATAGAATATTGTACCTTATATATCATATCATTTTTTTCACCAAACACGCTAGATAGTATATGATTTAAATTAACTTCACCATAAATACCTCTGCTTTTCTTATCAGTCAATATTCCTTGTAGCGATACTATATCATTAGATAAACTGTCTATTTTCTTTTGTGCCTCATCAATTTTACTTAATCTCTCCAAAACAGAGTTAAATGTCTTATTAGTCTTTTCAAAATTTTCATCTAATCTTTCATTAACTTTATCATTTATTAAATTTAATCTAAGTTCTATTCTTTCGTTTAGTTTATTAATATCTTCGTTAATATTTCTATTAATATCACTTTTAAAATCACCGAGTTCCTTTGTCAGATTTGTTTCTAATTTTCCAAGTCTTTCTGTTATATTTCCTTCATTAATATTTTTAAATAAACTAATTGTAACTAAAATTACTAATAAAATTAATATACCTATAATTATATACTCCATCTTTACCTCCTATTTTACAAGCTTATTGACAACTTTCGATACCAAATATGCTAAAATTAACATTACAATTATTTGGGCAATAGTATAAGGATCAGTAATACTCTCCATTAAACTCTTACCTATAAAACCCCAAAAATAAACCATAGGTAATTTACCTATAAATAATGCAGAAAAATATCTTTTTGCATCTATATCAGATAAACCTGCACCTATATTTATGGCAAATGCCGGTGTAAAAGGTACCGCTAAAATTATAACTAAATTGCTATATGATAATTTATTAATATACTTTTTAAATTTGGAAATACTTTTGTTACCCCTATACCTTTTTTCAAATTTATCTCTTAACTTTCTACATATAAAAAATGATATCATACAACCTATAACAGTTGCAACCCAAGATATAAGAAAGCCAAAAAAAGAACCAAAAGTTATAACATTTAATCCTATAAAAACTGCAAGTGGTAATATCGGTATCATTGATTCTAATATAATTAATAAGAATCCTGATATTATTCCAAGATTGCTCATAACATTAGTTATAAAATCTATTACTTCACTTATAAATGTATTCATCATACCCTCCAGTATTATTATAACTCATTTAAAGGAAAAAAATAAAGTTTTTATACTTTATTTAGACTTTATTTTAATTCTTCTAACTCCTCAATAGATAATTTTGTTAATTCAGAAATTACATTTATATCCATGTTCTTTTCAAGCATAGATTTTGCAATTGAAATAGAATTTTCATTTGATCCGTTCAATAATTTTATTTTTGTATTTCATTTTATACTAATTATATATTTTCTACAATTAATTTTTTATTATTTATAAAACTCTTTACCTAAATATATAAATTTCGATAAATTAAAAAAGAAGCTTATTTTAAGCTTCAATCATTCTTCAAAGAAGAAATCATCAAAGAAATCATCATATTCTGAGGAATTTTCTCCATTTTCTTCTTTTTTAATTTCTGATTTAGCAGTTTCATTTGATACTCTGGCAGAAGTTGTAATATTTTCTTTTGATTCATCCTTAATTTTAAAGTTTTCAAAATCAATCATATTACTATGAACTACCTCCTCAATTTTAGGTTCTTTATTTATACTACCTTCTTTTTTAATATTATTTAATTCAACGTTGTTTTCTACGTTTTGCGCATTTGAACTTGTGGAAGTACCTAAACTTTTAAGATTAACATCTTCTATCACGTTTTGTTCAATCTGATTTTTTTTAGCCTTTTCTTCCGCTTCCTTTTTCTTTCTCTCTTCTTCTTCCTCTTTTTCAAGTTCAGCTATTTTAGCATCTATTTCTTTAATCATTTTATCTATATCCATATCATTATTCATTGGTGGGAATCCTGGTAATCCACCTAGAAATGGAGGTTTTCCAAATGGACTACTATCATTATTAGATGAAGTATTATTAGGATCAAGTCCAGCATTTTTTAATTTTTCCTGCTTTTGCTTTCTAACAAACTCTTTTATATCAAATGTTTTAATAGGTGTCATTTCTCTTTCTGGATAAATAACATTTTTACCATAATGATCTGCTCCAACACCAAATCCGAAATCAGTACAATAATCTTTTTTAATTTTTCCCTTAAATGGTGGACACCTATGTTTAATAAGGACTATTTCATCATCTTTCATTCTTTGAAGTTCAGATATTGTTACAAGAGGTCTTGTTTCTTCTTTTTTATCCTTACCCACTTTAACTAATTTGTCACCACATAGTTTACTAATTTCCTCTAAAGCGGAAAGTTCACCTGTTAATAAATAAATTAAATTACCACAGTTACCACGAATAGTTTCAGCATCGTGGTCTCCATAAACCTCTTTTATCTGTGCAAAATTTTGAATTATAAATAAAAATCTAATTCTTCTTGAACGAGCCGCAGTGACCATTGTTGTTATATCCTTAAATTTAGGCATATTAGCAAATTCATCAAGTAGAAAATTAACTCTTATGGGAAGGGATCCTCCATGCTTATGTGCAACTGAAATTAATGACTCATAACATTGCTTTACAAATATAGTTGCAAGCGAATGATATGTTGTTTTTTCATCTTGTATAATCATAAATACTGCTGTTGGCTTTTCTCCAATTGTATCCATTTCGAAATCATTTTTAGAAAGCATTTCAGATAAGTTTTTAGTAACCGCGAGTGTCTTAACTTTTTGCTTTAGAACTGATACTATACCACCTTTTGTTTCATTTGGAGCATTAACTGTTCCAAGTGCATTTACACAAGCGGGTGATGCAGGATCTTTGGCATTAAAATATTCTTTTAAATAGTTTGAAGCACCATACTTATCCTCTCCAGTTGTCATCATCAGATTTACGCTATTAATGTTAATTTCATCTTCATTTGCATCTTCAAAAAGAGCAAGAGATAAACCTGTTAAATAACTAGATGCTGAATCTTGCCAAAATGGATCATTTGACTTACCATCAACTACTATGTTAGTAGACAAATCATTTAAAAGTTCATTTGCTTTATCAAAATTACCTTCTTTTTGATATTTATATGGTAAATGATATGGATTCCAACAATTACCTTTTTGTGGATCACGAAAGTTTAATATTATTATTTCATATCCAAGTTCTCTAAGTAATCCTGAATTATCTTCATATATTTCACCTTTAGGATCCGATACAATTATTGATTCCCTTGCCTTCATAAGCATTTTCATTGTTGGATTAATAATACCCTGTGTCTTACCTGAACCAGTCGCACCTAAAACAAGTGTATGACTCTCACCATTATCTACATACGCAGCTTCTTTATCATAAACTAAAGGTACCCCACCAAATTTTGATTCTTTATCTATAAAAGGAACTCTTTCTACACTTTTTGCCTTTTTTATTTCACCATCTTTAGCCCAACGGGAATAACCATCTTCTTTTTTTTCACTAGTATATCCAAATCCCTTTTCCCTTGTAAAAAAGTAAGAAGATGTAGTAGTAAATAAAAATGCTACTGATATAAACCAAAATGTTAATGTAGTAATTATATACCTAGGGAAAAATGCAGGAAATGGATTTAATCCCCATGGTACACCTTCCTGTAAAATTGAAGTTATATTAAGAACGCATACAGCCACTAAATATAACATAAATAATGTAACACAAACAAAAGCAACTATATCCTTAGGCTCTGCTCTAAATTTTAATTTCATTTTATTTCACCAACCTGACTAATACTAGCATAATTATAACAAAAAAACAGGTATTTTTAAATACCTATTTTGAATATTATTGATTTGCATATCTTTTATATATCTCTTTAGCGTTATTACTTCTTCTAGATTGTGCACTTTCTGATTGATCAGCTGGCCTTTCAAAATCTAACATAAACCGTCTTGCTGCTGTATCATAAGAAGTACTAGATGACTGAAGGATATTATATAAACTTGAATTTTTTGTTGTTAAATATCGATCTAAGTATTCAAGTTGCATAGATAAATCTCCAATAGAGGATTTCTTTTCGTTTTTTGCAAAATCATATAAATCCCCTTTTAAAGTGTAATATGTCCATTGAACAAGACCATATCCACCACCATTTGGGCCATTATTTGCAAACTCACTTTTTGATATTTTCCCACTATCCACATTATTTGTATAATCAATACTATACTGAGTCATTGGTGTATCGCCTTGTACAATCTGGGATTCAAAACCTGATTCAGTCTTCATATTACCCATTATACCTGCTGCACTCGCTTTAGGATATCCCTTACCGGTTAAATAATTCCATATTTTCTCTTCATTTGTATTTCCTGCCAATAGTGCAGAACTTTGACATGGTATAAATAGATTACTTGGATCAATAGCAGTACCATTTTCAGTTCCATCATTATTTCTATATTCGAAGTGTAAATATGAATCAGAATAACCTGATGCTGTTCCACCTATTAATCCTATAATATCATCTTTTTCTACTGTAGAGTTCTTTTTAAGTTTTATAGAATTTCTATCTAGATGCTTATAAACAGATATAAATTTATATTCGTTATTATCTTTAACTAAGGTATGATCTATTATAATATATGCCCCATCGGAACATACTCCATCATTATTATTTTGACATAGATTTATTTCTCTAACCTTACCCTTTGCAATAGCATATACATTATCGCCCTCTTTACTTCCTGTTGTATTTTCATTTAAATCTACGCCATTATGCAATTTACCATCTTTTATACCATATGCATAATCTTCAGTAAAATTAATGTTAGTTCCTTCTACTATATCAATAGGTTTTCTAAGGTTAGATACTAAATTATTATCTATTGCACCTACACAGCTATCAACATATGCTTCACTACTAGCACTAGTATGATTTAAGAATATATCTCTAAATAAATTTTCATTAGAAACTATATCATTGTATATACTCTCTTTTTTTCTCTCTCTAGCATTTCCTTCTAATGAGCCAAGCATGCTTTTATATTCTGGCATATGTTCAAAATAATAATTGATCAAATAGTTTTTATAATTTTCTTCATCAAATTTAAAAGTCCTATATTTAATTCTTATACTTGAACCGCTTAAATAAATGTCGGTTATATCAGCAATCCCATAAAAAATATCTCCAATCAATTGCGCTACTGAATTAAATCCATCACTAAGAATGTTACCATAATCATCTATAAAACTACCAGAATAATCAGAGCCTACTATTAATGCATATAATTCTTTAAATGGAGTACTAACAGTATTGATTGCAGAACTTGCAATACCACCTAGCAAATTACCCACATCTTCAGATATATTATCTATATATATATCTATAAATTCCTTTAGGGATATATCAATTTCTTCACCTTCGCGAGTAGCCACTCCAAAAAAGTTAGTATGGAATTGGTTCCTTGCAAGCTTTCTTAGTCTATATATTTTACCAGTATTATAAACTAATCCATCTTCTGAAACTGTTTCTATAGATTCATCAAACTTATCTCTTAAATAATCCCTAATTGCTCCAAACGTTCCAGAGTTAGTACTACCTTCAATCATAGACCCATCTACCGCACCATCAGCCTCAATCTCTCCATACTCAGTATCATATCCCATACCTTCGGTATAAAATATAGTTGATAAAAGAAGTGGAACATTCAAAGGACATTCACTTGAATTAGATACATTAGGGCAATACCTATTATATAAATCATCAATTTCGTCATAAAAGGCCTCTTTTGAATTTTGGAATCCAAAACCATTATAGAAATTTTCAACTTTTTCAGAAAAATTTGCAACTCCTGTTATTTTGGAATCAATCCATCCCCAAGCTTCCTCTAATGGACCAAGTATCAATTCTATTACAAAGAATATTAAAAACAAAGCTAAACAAATTCCACCTATAATTAACATTATTTTCATTTTAAGTATTTTTAATGGCTTAGAAATAGCCATTTTGGTTGCTTCTATGGGATGTAATTTTTTAAATCTATCTGCCTTTTTCGCATCTTTATTTACATTCTTTTCATCCCTTTTTAGTCCTTTTTCCTTATTATTTATTTCTTTTTTCTCTTTTGTTGTATTCTTAAAATCCCTTCTAGATTCTTTTAGTTCTTTCAAAGATTCTCTTTTATTTGAAAATCCCCTTTGATTTGCATGATTTTCCTTAGCTCTTTGTAATCTCTCAGATGATTTATCTTGTTTTCTTTGATTATTTTCTCTATCTTTATTTAATTTATCCTTCTGATTTTGTATATCATTTTTCTTGTTATTATAGTAATCTTTTCCATTATCTAACTTTTTTTGATATGCCTGTCTACCGCTATTTGCTTTTTGATAATTACTATCCTTATTTTCATTAAGCTTTTCCTTAGCAGCTACATCAGTTTCATTTTCCTCAAATTTATTATCAGTTAAATTTTCACTTGACGTATCCATAGTAGATGATACAGATTCATCATTAAATGAAGGTGCCATATCAGTTTCGTCACTTTCATCTAGCGTCTCAATTTCCTCAAAATCTTCATAATCTTCCATATCATCACCACCTAACTACATCTGTATATATTTACTATTATAACCCACCTTTTGTACCAAATGAATCAAGTTCTGCATCTGTTGCGATAACGCTTATCTGCATACGTTTACTACCGCATACAAACAATGCATCACCTTGATTGTATCTTTTTATACTCTCTTTTTCATTATCATTTAAATCTATTAACATAGCTAAATCCTCTACGGCTTGTTTTTTTAGTCCCATTACAAGATAATAAGACGAATTATCAAATATTGCCTTACCTTGCATTATAACCTCAGGAGCAGCAAAATCGCTTGGTTGTTGCGTAATTATAATTGTACCTGAATTATACTTACGAGCTCTTCTTTGAACATTAGCAAGGAAATCAGCCCCAAGTGAGTTATGATTACCAAGTAACGTATGAGCTTCATCTACCATTAAAACTGTATTAATAGATGAATCTAAGCATAAGCCCCATGCATATTTTAATATATTGAAAAATAATGCGTTTTTAATATTTGCTTCAGCATTCATAAGTTCCCTAATATTAAATACTATAAAATCTGATTTTGGCGCAATTGTTGTATGACCATCAAAATAATTTTCAAGTCCACCAAATGTTAGTGGTCTTACCTTTATTTCTAGTCTTTCCATTATATCTCTTTCTCTTGTTGCTTCACCATAAGATAATATTCTTCCTCTTATTGTTGTATATACGTCACTAAATGTTGGAAAATCTGCAGACTTTAACTGTGTAAAATCAGTATTTACATTAATTCCAAACCTTTGATATGTTTCAACAACAACTTCATTAAATAAAGTTAAAACATCTTCCTCGATAGAAGGATCATAGTACTTCATGAATGCTTTCAAATTTTGAAGAGCCTTAGTTAATACTGCATATCCTATACCTCTATTTGAATCTTCTTCATCTGAATCAGGAACTATTTCAAGCGGATTAATCATACCAAATTCTCCGCCACGCCCAAGATCTATGAAATCCCCATCATAAAGTCTTGTCATATCTTGTAGTTCACCTTCAGGATCTAAAGCTATAATCTTATAATTATTTCTTATATGACTTCTTAAAAGTAACTTTGCAGCAGTTGATTTACCACTTCCTGATGTACCAAGGATAATCATATTAGCATTATTTCTATTATGTTCTTTTTTAATTTGATATAAAAACTGATTAAATAGTATAATACCGCCCGAGAAATCTACACCTAGTAAGCAAGATAATCCTTGATCTTTAATACTATCAAATACAAATGGATACATTGCTGCAAGGGTTGGTGATGGTATTGGTGTACCAATTCTATCTTCTACATCTTGTTTATCAAATATAGGTAAACAAGACTTTAATATTTTCTCTTGTTCAAATCTAAGTGGTATTGCTCTCATCTCCATTGCCTCTAATACAGATTTTATTTGAACTTTTGTTCTTTCAAGTTCATCTTTACTATCCGCAGTTATCATTATATGAAGTTGAAAATCAAAAACCTTTGATTGATTAGTTGTAATTACTTTAATAAAATCCTCAAGTGAATCATAATCTTGTCTTATTCTCTCTTGATAGGTAGGATCAGACTCCTTTTGATATTGTTCATTTAACTCAAGTAACTGCTTATTAAGCATTTTTGCTACTACATCGAATGCAACAGGTATATGCTTAGCAACTATCTTTACACCTGATACGCCAGATGTTAAATTAGCTAAATACCCAGGCTGTATATATTTTGGATAAGAAATTACAGACAATATAGTCGCATACTTATCACTTATTATAAAATCTGTGGAATTAAATGTCATACCCTTAGGAGCTATTTCTTTTTTAATCGGCATTTGGAATCACCACCCCACTTCTAAAATTTACCCCTCCATTTAGGAAGTTATCTAATATCATTCTCAAATCCTCATTAGATGTTTGAGATGCTATTAAACCACATGATGCTAAATTATTTATTAAGTTTCTTACCTTTTTCTGCATCATATCATTATCCTTTTCTTTAAATAATATAAAGTATTCAGTATCAACAACGCCATTATTCATAAACATTTCAGCTTTTGCAATATCATCAAGCAATAACTTTCTATATACTGGGCTACTAGTATCATTAAGCTTAAGTTGAAGCTGTGAAATATATAATCCAACATCAACAGGTCTATCAGCTACTATAAGCCAAAACTCATAATCTATAAGATTATAAAATGTTTTCAATGAATCAATTATTTGATTCTGATAATTTTCTTCTAATATAAATATATTCCTTGGCTGAATCTTAACCCCTGTTACCATTTGTTTATTATCAAGATATATAATATTATTATTTATTTCTTTCACCGTCACCCAGTTTTCAGTATACACACTATTTGAATTCATCTTTATAACACCAACCTTTCCATTTATAGTTCCTTCTTCCATAAAAGAAATCAATAATTTCTCTTATTAATGTAAGCACATTATGATAATTTGGAATAGGAATAACCAAAAATCCACATATAAAGAGTGGTGCTAAACATATAAGTGCTGTTACTAAAGTTGATGGACTTACTGCCAATAATAATATCATAGTTGTTACAATACCACTAGATAATAATATAAAATCAAATTTATTAAACATACCAAATATAAGCATACCCTTTTTAGAATTTGCAGGTATTAAATAATTCACTATATATCACACTCCTTTTTATTCTTCATCTGAATTCTCCTTTTTTAATCTATCACTTACACTTCCAACACCCTCGTCAATCTTTTTAATGTTCTCATTAACTTTAGTAATATTGTTATTAACATCAGTTATTCCAGATTTTATATTACGTAAATTTTGATTCTGCGTTTTGTTTTCATCAAGAATACTTTTCTGTGCCTCTAATTGATTATTTAATATATCATTTGTTGATTTACTAGCATCTTTTATATCTTTTGATAATCCATCAAAATACCCTGACATATCCGAATTATTGGAATTATCAGATTGATGATAATTATTTATAATTGTCGTTCCACCACCTACATTATTAGAATTTTGTGCAGATTGGATATTATCACTAGTTTGCTGCATACTTGGGCCATTTAATCCATTTAATACTGTCTCTGTTTCTGGATTCATATATATTGAGCCCGATGAAGTATTAGTTTGAGATGAAGTTTGGTAAGTCCCATTATAAGGACGTGTTTGTACTCCTCCATAATCTGGATCCATAGCTTCATTTTGATTCAAATAATCTTGCCCCGTTTGTGAGGTAAATAAATCATCATAATATTGTTGTCTTTGGCTATGTAGTTCACCTTTAGTATATGCTGTTTGTTGAGCAATAGGTGGTTCATCTATTTTGTTATTTTTTGTTACCCCACTAATAATTCTGGTCTGCTCACTAGCCATGTTAGAAGATTCTGAATCATAGGCTGATGCAATAGTCTTGGATTCTTCATTTAATGTTGCTGTATTAGCTTCATATGTTGATTTTGCAGCATCAGCGATTTTCTGTTGATCACTTGCCCTAGCAGATATATTTTTATTATTAATTTTCCCAACAATATTCAAACCATTGACATCTTTTACTATATTACCATTACTATCTTTTTGGAATGTGACAGAATCTCCAAGCGCTTTTGCGAGATCATCATCGGCATTTACTACCATACTTTCATATTTGTTAGCTTTAGCAATAATTGATCCCGCTGCACCTTTTGATATTTGTCCACTATTAACCATTGCCTGTAATTTTGATGTAAGTTCTCCAAAAGATATTTTACTTGTAGCATAATCACTTTTTAAGTTATCAATTGCAATCTGTGTTGATCCAGTCGTATTTGAACTTAAAGTAGATAAATCAGAAATGATATCAGTATTTAATTTTTTCATTTCTTGCATTTGCGCATTTTTCTTATCCTCTTTTACCTTATTAATTAACGCTTTCTTTGTTTTAGAATTTAAATTAGATTTATTTATGGAGTCAATAAAATTATCATAATTGGCATTCATATTCTTTAAACCACTTATATCTGCATTTAATATATTACCATTTTTATCAATTGCACGGCCCGCTGCACTCATATGGGCATCGGCACGGATTCTATCAAGTGCGTTATTATCTTTATCAATTTTCCTTTGTTTAGAATAATCACTTTCTTTATAATCTTTTAGCATAGCCTTTGTTCCCTTTATTCCACCACCTGCTTTAACACCCGAACCTATTGCACTGGCAGTTGTTCTCATTGTTTGATAAGGGCTTGAATTTTTGATATTATCTTTTAATTTTTGTACCTTACCACCAGACAATGCATTAGCACCCTTATATAAACCATATCCAGTTGCAGCTGCAAGCCCAGTAGCACCAAGCGTTGCAACATTTTTTGCTGTATTTTTTAAGCCATCCCATGCTTTCTTTGCAATACCACCAACTGCTGCCATTTCACCAAGTCTTCCACCAATTCCTCCTTTTAATTTGAAATCAATCCCGAATACTTTACCAATAAGATCAGGAATCTGTTTAGCAAATATTAACATACCAACGACTAGTAACACCTTTAGAAAAAAATTATCAGTACCTGCTAAAGTATCAAGGAAATTATTTAGATGCGAAATTAGAAATAAATAAAAGGCCATACAAACTATCTTAACAAAAACTTGAGCATATGTTTTTCCAACCTCCGTACTCCATTTTTTTAGATAATCATCGCCTAAAGCCATGTAAGCAATTATAGAAATAGGTGCAGTAAGTTCCAAAAAAAGCAATTTAAATATTCTGACTGCCATATCAATAGAAAATAATAATAGTATATAACACATGGCTATCCCAGCTATTAATGCAATTAGTTGTTCAAATTCAAAGGCATACTCATGGGCACCCCCCTCAGCGGGTGGTTCATTTATATAATCTGCAAATTGACTTATATATCCAATATCCTTTGCTACCATTTTTGTGTAATATTCATTAATTTTATTATCTGATACCGCTATTTCATCGCTTGCAGGACGTATAACAGATGAAATTAAAGTACCTGCGATAACTTGTCCCCCATTGTTTCCCTCTGAAAAATTTATACCAACAACTATTTTTTCAATCAAGTTATTAGTCATAACTTGATTTTGAATGCTATATGCATATTTAAATAGAAAAGGCACAATCACCATCAGTATTAATCCCATAAAGAATCTTTTAAACATTGCACCTACACCCTTTTTCTTATCGCTAAGTAAATCGGGATTTACTATTGCCGCTAATAAATTAGCTGAAAAAGCAAATAGCATGACAACACTTACCAAGACATATACATTGGCACTTAGTTGCTCAATCATATCGTTTTCAAGTATATTATTACCATTAGATAACGTAAAAAATATATCGTATATTTTTGGGATTAATTTATAAATTCCACTACAAATCCATATACTTAACTTTCTTAATAAACCTTCCACTTTTTGACCTCCTACTTACCATTAACTACACAATATATTAAAGTTGTATCCATATCTGCTATATTCAAAATAGAACTTACTATAAGTGGCACTAATATAAATAACACTAAAAGAATTATTCTCTTTGGCAATTTTTTTCTAAATTCTACAATTTTCTTTTCGTCAGATGCCATTACAGATTTAGCATAATCTAATGATCCAAGTAATATTACTAATATAGGTGCAGCTATTACCATTATCTTATATATGGTATGTAAGAAAGCAACATCCTCACATCGTACCTTATATGGTTCAAACTTAATTTTTGACAATGGTGCAGAAACTGATTGTAAATTGTCTCTAAGTTCACTTGTAATTTTAGAACTATATTTTTCTATTTTCTTAATATTTTTGTCCATTTTCTCTTTTACTTCAGGGTTTTTATTCCAACATATATCTTGGTCCGTTGAAGATTCAATGTTTAAACACATTTTACAAGTCTTGTAATCTTCACTATCTTTACACTTATCAACTCCCGGTGAAGAAATACCATTTTCATCATCTATTGAATAACAAATAGATAAACATTCGTCCTTACTAACGGCATTAACAATACTATCAGTTTCTATTTTTTTATTTAGATATGCTCCCGTATTACTACACTTATCTGCATCATCCTTATCAGAAAAGGTTTGATACCCTGGTTGAGCCCATTTATAAAAGTTACTATATTTATCCAGGTCTTCCTCAAATGCATTTCTTTTAACCAATTCAAACCATTTTCTAAAAGAAACCAAAATTTGCACATTTGGCGATAATAAATTCATGTCATCCTCTGATATGGTCTTTGAACTAGAAATACTATGTTTATTTCCATCAATAAGTGAGTTAATAATATTTAAAATGCCCTCTACTTTTAGATTGTTACGACCCGCTACATCACTCACAATTTTATATGCATTACCAGCAGTTTTCTCCCATTCATCTTTATATGAATCATATAATATCTGAGTATAATTTTTTTCCTTAGAACTCATACCACAAAATTTTGTAACTTTTTCGACCTCCAAGGCAGCATTCATATGGGCATCAGGGTACTTTTCCGAAGCATCTCTTGATATAAATACCATACCTTCGTTTAAGACATTATCTGCTGTCCAAATATAATCATTTTTTTTAGTGATATTTTTATTATTATATAATGTGCTTATATAATTATTAAAATCTGATTTTGAAGATTCTTTTAATCCCGTATTTAAACCAGAGGTTAGTTTTACATAATCAGGGCATCCTGATTTTTTAACTTTTCTTGTGAAAGAAGAATCAGCGAATTTATCCAATCGAGTTTTTTTATCATTCCAATCAGCATCACTTACACTATCAGGTATATTATCTATTCCAAAAATTCTATAATCAAATTCCGTATCAAACCATGCATCACCTGATCCTACACGATATATTATTTGTATTACCGGAGAGCCAGTATCAGAATCCCCAGAATATATAGGATGACCATTTCCATCTATAAAGGATTGAAAGGAATAATATACACACTTAATCTCTGCATCAGCCCTTACATCATTTATTTTTATAAAAAACATAAATATTGTTATTAATAATATTAATAATATTTTTTTAAATATTTTATTATACATAGTTATTCACACTCTCTCATTATAATAATAACATAAAAAAAAAAAAAAGAGAATAGCATACTCTTTTTTTTACCAACATTTTATTTAAGGCTGCATTCCATCATTTTCCTTTATATTAATCTTTGGCTCTGTTGCTGCATTCCAGCAATCCTTATATTCAGTTTTTGCAGTAACAAAATTAACTATTATATTTACTAAAAATGGTATTAAAAATACTATAATTGCTGATATAAATCTTTGAATTAAAGGCTTTTTTGCTTCTTTAATTTTTTTCTCATCTCCAGCAATTACTGCTTTCCCCATATCAATAGTACCCCATACTATAAGTGCTGCAGGAACTACTATTTGCAAAATTCTAACAACCAATCTTACATAATATAAAACAGTTAATACAGCATCAGTTGCATCCCCGACGTCACACTTCGCTAAAAACATCATAATTCTTCCTCCTTGTTAATTTATATATTTATTTTATATTGAATTATTTAAATTGTCAATAGTTTGCTGTATATTTACATTTTTTTGATAGTAATTATAGAGTTAACAAATTATTTAAAAATGAAACTATTCGAACTATCTACAACAAAGATGGCGTATTAATAAAAAATAAAAAAACTTTGCAAGTATTTCTTGCAAAACTTTTTTAAAAAATAAATTATAATGTATATTTTATTTTTCTATTAATTTCATATATAATCTACTTGTTTTACCATTTCTTATATATGTGACATTAATAGTATCACCTGTTTTATATTGGTATAAATAATATCTAAGTGTACTTATACTTGTAATCTCATTATCATCAAATTTAGTTATTATATCCCCTTTTTTAAGTCCTGCCTTATCTGCAGATTTTGAAGAGACTATATCAGATATTACAACACCTTTAGTTACACTACTATCTACTGATAAGCCATATCTATATAAACTATATCTGTCGCTAACACTGATTACTGATATACCTATTGATGGTCTTTTTATTTCTTCGCCCTTTTCCAAATATGTAACATAATTTTTAACGTCATTTATTGGTATTGCAAATCCCATACCTTCTATTTCCTCTGTTGCTAGTTTCATCGATGTAATTCCTATTACTTCACCCGCCAAATTAACAAGTGGACCCCCGCTATTACCAGGATTAATAGCAGCATCTGTTTGAATTACCTTTGCTATTATTGAACTACTTTCTATCATTCTATCTTTTCCAGATATTATACCTCTTGTAATAGAACCACTATAATCTGATCCCATCGGACTACCTACTGTTATAACAGTTGAACCTAGGTTCATATTATCGCTATTACCTAAATTGGCAACCTTTGTTACTTTGCTTTTATCAATTGATAGTACTGCTATATCTGTGTATTCATCACTACCTAAAAGTTTAACCTCTACAACTTCATTATTTGTTAATATTACCTCTATTTTGTCCGCCAAATTTATTACATGATGGTTTGTTAATATATAACCTTTATCCTTGTCCTCTTTATATATAAAACCGCTACCGCTACCTATATTTTGATTGTTTTTATATGACTCAACTGTCACAACAGAATCATATACATTTTCAATAGCATCCTCTATAGCAGTCTCGCTTAATTTAGTTTCGTTAATTGTTTTTTCTTCAGTAATTACTTTTGAAGAAACTGGAAAGTATTCTAAATAAATGATAACTGCTAATATTGATGAGAATATTGTAAATACATAAAATATAAAATATTTAAATATCGTTTTTCTGTCCTTCATCATATCACTCTCCTAATCAATATCTATTATATCCATATAATTATTTGGTAGTCCCATCATATCATATAATTTTTCTATATTAATAGATTTTACTTGCCATTTAAAATCTTGTAATTTTATATTAATTTCATTCATCATCTGAGTAAATTTATCTTTATCAAGCATTTGTTTTAAAATTATTAGAAGTGCAAAAATATCATTTTTTCCCTTAATATATTCATTTTCTTCACTCTTATTTATACCTAATTCTTTATGATATTTGGTATCATTTATATATCTTTGTGTTTTATGATCAAATACTATGTCCTCATGTGCACATAAATTTCTATAATTTGCAAGCAGAGCTAAATAAATTCCCATATCTTCTACTTTTAAATTATATATTTGTGATATTTCCACCTTATCATCTAATTTCAATATACCATATAGTTCATTTATTAGCCCAAAAGATAATACTTTTACAAGTACCCACAAAGGAATATAACCATAGTTATTTAAATAATGAAGAGTTGCTGTATGATTTTGTGCATTAACCCTTATCTGCCTTTTCATCTTATTTAATACATCATTTACTCTTCTTTGTTCTTTATGGTCTGTAATAAAATTGGTTTCCTTTAAATAATTTTTTTCCTTATAACCATACTTTATAGATAGTTTATAACTAATTATACTTTTAATATTATTTTCTACTATTAATAAATTTTTAAACAAAATATTTCTAAGGTCCCTGTCAAAAGAAAACATTGAATATAATTCATTAAAGGTTGCACCCCTTATAAATTTTTTATCTTTATTAGAGATCATAAATATATATCTATACCCATTTAAAAAGAAATAATTTTCCTTTAAAAGAACCTCCTTGGCATATTCTTCATCATTTATAGTTAAACCTTTATTTTTAAAAATATCTAATTGCTCATCTAATGTTTTAAATTCCTTTTTATTCATAAATTCACCCTACTAGTTAAATTATATCACAAATAAAAAAAGACTTAAAGCCTTATAATTATTATTCTATAAATTAACATTTTTTACACATATTTTCACATCATTATATTAAATTTATTTATCCAACTTTTTTACTTCATTAATTGATAAGCCTGTCGATTTTGATATATCCTCTATATTAAGACCAAGTTTAATTAAATTTTTGGCAATCTTAACAGAAACTTCTTTTGAACCTTTCTCAATGCCTTTCTCAATGCCTTTCTCAATGCCTCTCTCAATACCTTGCTCTATTCCCTGTTTAATTCCTTGTTCGATTCCTTCCTTTTTTCCTTCTTTTCTTCCTTCCTCTAATCCCTCTTTTAAGCCCTCTTCTCTTGCTTTTCTTTTCGCTACTGATAATCTTGAATTTCTTATCTTTCTTAAATCTTCTTCTCTACTCATATATTCTCTAAACTCTGGATTTTTAT
>JAGBAW010000002.1 GCA_017938725.1 Bacilli bacterium
ACCAGCTATAAATACGTCACGATTAAGTTTAGCTTTATCAGTAATCGTAATCATATTACCTGCAACGAATAAATCTCTTTCAACATCGTCAGATATTGTAACTATGTTACCTGCATATCCTCCAATATCAGTCTTTCCATCTCCATTAACTTGATTTCCAAAAATCATTGCTAATCCATTAATCTCGGCTGAATTATTAACAGTGTTACCAAATACAAGCTTTGACTCATTGTGTTTTCCATCTAGTTTAGTTGTATTCTCTTCAGCAACTAATACTTTTGCACTAACTATAGATGGAAACACCAATGCTACAAGAACTATAGTTATAAATGCATACAATCTCTTTTTCATAAACATCACCTTTCCAATTTTATTTTAACATAATTAATTATTTATGTATATAAAATATATTTTGACAATAAAAGCAAATTCAAAATGAATTTGTTTTTATCATTATACTTTCCATCACTATTTTTGTTTAATAAAAACTACAAGTAAATTAAATAAATCTTTATAATCAATCAATAAAATAAACTGATCCATAATCATTAATTATTCCGTCTACATTTTCATAGGATAAATTATATGAATATATTAACTTTTTTAACTTAAAATTGTAAGAAAATTCTACATTTTCTTCTAATATCTTTTCATTTTCATTTAAAACCTTTTTTTCTTGTATTGTATTTCTTTTAAAATTATTTACCCTATTTATTAATAATGATTCATCAATCTTATTTTCTAAATACGAATAAGTAACACGTTTAACTTTATTTTCAGAAATAAAAAACATAATTGACTTATTTGTTGCAATTTCATCATTAAGATAATATAAGAAACTAACAAAGCCTGTGCTTTCTCCATCATATAAATGAATCATAAATTTCCATTTACTATCCAACTTTATATTGAATTTTGTTTTTATATAATCAATAAAATAGTCTAATTCTTTATAATAACTGTCATTATAAAATATTCCTTTTTCAATTAAATCTTTATTTAAATGAATAGTTTCATGATTATTAATATCAATAGTTTTATAATCTGCAACGGTTGATTCTGCTGATAAATTTTTCATATCATCATGTAAAAGTTCCAATTTTATTTTTTTATCTCGAACTTTTTCATAATCAATATTATTTGAAACTATGGAATAAATACTGAAAACTAATAAAAATATGCCAATAGAAAACAATAAAATAAAAATTATCTTTCGTGCTTTCACCATATTTAACCTCCTCTTTACTTTAATATTAAATTAAGCAAGAACTATTTAAAATATTTTATTCAATTATAATTTTTATCATTTCACCATCATAAGTCCCATTTTCTAGTTCAATACCCATCATTAACTTATAACTTAATTCATTTGTATTATAATCATAAAAATATTTTTCTTCATAATCTTTAATATCTTGACTGATTTTGCTTACATTAACTTCATTAGAATTTGTAAAAATATCATTAACCGAAAATTGTGATACTTCTTTATACATCTTCTTAGCTTCTCTATATAAACAATTTTTCTTACTATTTTTTTCAAAATTATTTAATTTATTAGACAAAACATTATGATCAACTGATTTTACTTTATTAATATTAGATTCTTTTACTCCTGCTAAAACTATGTCTCTAACATTATTGTTATCAACTATTGCTAAATAAACTTTATTAGTTTCTATATTCCCATTTATAAAGTATGTAAAAAATATATATGCATAACCTCTTTCTTCATTTACAATATTATAAGTTATTTTGTAATCGTCCTCATTGAAATCTAAATCTTCTTTTTTAATTAAGTCTACAATTTTGATAATAGAATCATTAGAGTAGTTAATCTCTTCTTTTTTAGATAAATTCAATTTTATTTGTGATGCTACCATGACTTTTTTATACGTATTTTCAATAGATTTTAAAGATTCACTTCCTTCTTGCAATGAAATTTCTAAACTTCTATAAGATTGAGATTCATTTAACGAACCGGATGAACATAACTCTGGCCCATCAACTAATTTGGTAGATAGATTCCCTTTAATAACTACACCTTTTGTTAATGATGAAGATGGATAACTAACAGACGCCCTATCGACTGCACTTGTTATATTATAACCGTTTGCAAGACTATCATTATAAGTAATTAACCAAGTTGGTCCATATTCAGTTCTTGATTGAATTGTAGTTGAAAAACCAACAGCAGTTTTAGCCCCTTGTTCTACAGCTTTTGTTGTCAAGTTATTTGATTTAGAAGCCGTAAGACATCCCGCAAAAGTAATTAATCTTGTACCACTCATATCTCTTCCATTAAGCCCAGCAAATATCCATTTATCTCCTAAGTTATCATTATATGCATAACCATCATTATAAATAGAAATACCAGTTCTATAGTTATCTTTGTCGTAACCTGCTGTTGCAATTCTATCATAGTTAGCATGGCCGTTAATAAAATATACTCTTGAGGAACCCAATCTTGACCCTCTCATATAATCATAAGAAGAAATCAAACTTTTATAAGAATTGCACCCAGTTATTTTTTTATACGCCATAGCCGCATTTGTTACATTTAACGTAAAATCATCACCGGCATGTGTGACTCCAACTGCATATTTTGAGCCAACACTATATGCATTAAAGGCATAACAATTTGAATGAATAATAATAGATATTAAAACTAAGTAAATAAAATATTTGATTTTTTTCATATAATCTTTTCCTTTCTATTCTAAATATAGATTATTTTACAAAAAAAGTAAAGCACTTGAAAGTTGCATTTTATTGTATTCATATGCACTCTTTTACTTTATTAATATTCAACAATTATTTTTAAT
>JAGBAW010000009.1 GCA_017938725.1 Bacilli bacterium
ATATATTAAAATTAGATAATGTAAATGGTTTAGATATATCTATACCAATATTATGTGTATTAAATTTAGTAATAGTACTTATAACTAGTAAATATAAAAATAATTTTTCTAACTCATTAATTAGTTTTATTTCAATAATACTATTTATAATGTCAACCTTTTTGTGTGCTTATTCATCTTATTATAATTCTTATGATTTTAATATGATAATATCTACTTTAACATGTATACTTCATATAATTACAATATTAATATTTATGAAATTTAATACAAAAAATGGTTTAAAATATGTATACCCATATGTTACATATTTACTTGCTTATGTACTTATTTCTTCATTTATTAATAAAGGTGAAAATATATATGTATTCATTTCGTCATTATCCGCTATAGTACTATATTTTATATTTAGTTTATATAATAGTAAGACCATTAAAATTACATCTTTTATATTAATGTTATTTGGCATATTCACAAGTATACTATATAATACAATTAGCAATAAAACGATTTTTATTATTTCAATATTATTGCTTTTAGTTAGTTTATTTGAAATTAAAATAAATAACGAGGGTTTTGAAAAGAAAACATGCAAAATATTATTACCGATTATAACATTAATGTCTATAGCGTCTTTATCTAGAATATTTATAGATATAGAATATTCGGTTATATACATAATTGCTAGTATACTTTGTTATAGTATTTATACGATTTTATTTTATAAATTTAATAATAAAAAACTAAGCTTTATATTTGAATGTTTTTCATATATATATTTAGGATTATCAAGTATTTTAATAATATTTACTAATGTAAGAAGTCTAATATTTATAATAAACGAAATAGTATGGATTTATTATTTTATATCAAGAATGTTTATAAATAAAGAAATTGCAAAGAATATATTCTTATTAATTATTTCTATATTGAATTTATTTATATGCTCAATAAAATTCAATATGCCACTATATTATTCAATATTATTTATATCCGTAATATTTACATTACTTGATATATTAAGTATTAAATTAAAAATAAAGAGTGAAAGTGTATATTTTTACATAGCGATAATATCTATAATAATTTCTATTATGTTTGATTTTATACAATATAGTATATTATCAATTTGCATAAATACACTTGTATACTGTATGATTTATTATATATTAGTAAGAAAAAAGGTACCATTTATAATTAAATACATTTATACAATATTTGGATTTTGCTTAATAAGTAAACTATTTAATTACTTTATAGATCAAAATGTAATTGCAAATATTATAACCTTAATAGTTTTTGTTATAATTATAATATCTATGTTCTTACTTAGAGTAGATACAGATAATAAAGTATTAAGCTATACACCTCTTATAGTATTCCCATATTCGTATATAGTAAATAATATAGAAATATTTTCACTATATAAAACTGAAGCAATAGTAATTTTATTAGTATCCTTAATACTTATATTTATGGAAAAGGTATTCATATTTAAATATGAAAATGATAGAACACTCTTAGAAATAATATTAATTTCAATATTGCATATATTTACAATATATACAAATATTATATTTAATATATTATTATCTATTTTCTATATATTCTTTGGTACATATAAAAAGAAAGATTCATTTATAATACTAGGTATAGTACTACTCATATTATCAATATTTATTAATTTATTCAAAATAATCGATAATCTATCTATAACATATATATTACTTGGAATAGGTATTATTTTAGTAACTTATGTATTTATAGTTGAAGCAAAAAAGAATAATAAGAAATAATATTATTCTTTTTCATTGAAATTAATATATAATTTTGATATAATTTATTTGATTTTAGGAAGTGAAATTATGAAATTAAAAAATAGTTTCTTTTATACAATAAGAGAAAATATAAAAGATGAGGATAGTATAAGTGGGAACTTACTTGTTAGAAGTGGAATGATTAAAAAAACCTCTTCTGGTATTTATATGTATTTACCTCTTGGATTAAAAGTTTTAAAAAATATTGAAAATATTATCAGAGAAGAAATGAACAGAATTAATGCTGAGGAAGTATTGATGCCATCTTTAATAAATAAAGAGGTATATGAATCATCAAATAGATTATCTTCATTTGGAAATAGTATGTTTTCTTTAAAAGACAGATATGAAAAAGACTATGTGCTTGGTCCAACACACGAGGAAATGTTTACAATGGCTGCATTAAATAAAGTCAGATCATTTAAAGATTTACCTTTTAGCCTATATCAAATACAAACTAAATATAGGGATGAAGCAAGGGCCAGATATGGGCTTATCAGAGTTAGAGAATTTCTAATGAAAGATGCGTATTCTTTTGATAAAGATTTAGATAGTCTTGATATATCCTATAATGGTATGTTCAATGCTTATAAAAAAATATTTACACGTCTTGGAATAAACTATAAGGTAGTAAAAGCAGATACCGGATCAATGGGGGGCCTTTTATCTGAAGAGTTCCAAGCAATAACAGATATAGGGGAAGATATTGTAGTATATTGTGATTCATGTGATTATGCATCTAATATAGAGGTTAGTGAATCAATAGTTTCTGAAAAAGAAAGTTCTGAGAAAAAGTTAGAAAAAGATTTAGTAGAAACTAAGGATGCTAAAACTATTGAGGAAGTTAGTGAATATTTAAACGAGGCACCATCTAAGTTAGTTAAAACATTAATATATAAGATAGATGGTAAGTTATATGCATTACTTGTTAAAGGAGATTCTGAAGTTAATGAGACAAAGGTCTTAAAGCTATTAAATGCAGAAAATATAGAACTTGCTAGCGAAGCAGAAGTTAAAAAAGTAACAAGATCTGAAATTGGTTTTGTTGGACCAATATCAATAGATGTTCCAATAATAATAGATAATGAAGTATCAACTATGATAAACTTTATAGTAGGAGCAAATAAAAAAGATTATCATTACAAAAACGTTAATATAGATGATTTTAATTATATAATGGCAGCAGATATTAGAAATGTAAAAGAGGGGGATATGTGTCCTAAATGTGGATCACCACTTAAATTTAAAAAAGGAATAGAAATAGGTAATACTTTTAAACTTGGAACTAAATACTCTGAATGCTTAAATTTAAAATATAATGATATAGATAATGATCTAAAACCTGTTTGGATGGGATGCTATGGTATTGGTATAGGTAGATGTTTATCTGCAATCGTAGAGCAAAAAAATGATGATAAAGGTATTATATGGCCTATGAGTATTGCGCCATATAAAGTAGCAATTGTAGTAGTTGATATTAATAATGAAAAACAACTAGAAACTGCAAACCACTTATACAATACATTTAAAGAAGCAGGAATTGATGTACTTTTAGATGATAGAGCTGAACGAGCAGGTGTTAAATTTAATGATATGGACCTAATTGGTATACCTATTAGAATAACTATAGGTAGAAAAGTAGATGAGCATATTGTTGAACTTAAGAAAAGATGTGAAGAGGAATTTACTGAAATATCTTTATTTGATGTTTTATATAAAGTGCAAGATATAATAGAAGAAGAAAATATATAACACATATTCTTATTGCTACAAAAAATTATTAAGTCTCGATATTGAACCAAAAAGATGTAAAGAATATCACAATAAAAGAAAAGCATAATAATGAAATTATGATCAAGGAAATTAATTTACTTAATTTCTTTTTTTTCGACATATTTTTCATAACCAAAGTAATAATATATTTTTAGGTGATAATATGAAAAAAAGCTCCATACTATGCGTACTTGGTGCAATTATAATTGGAATATTAATAGGCAAATACATTTATGGACAATATAAAGAGGAAACTAAAAGTGTATTTAATTATTCCAAGGATGAGGTAGTATATCTATTACAATATGGTGTATATAGTACAGAAGAAAATATGATAGAAAATGCAAAAAATTTGAAAAATTATTTTTATTATAAAGAAAACGATGGATATCATGTGCTTATTGGAATTACAAAAAATAAAAAATTAAAACAAAAAATAGTGGATTCATATAAAATAAAAGATAATATTTATATGAAGGGAGTAAAAGTAAATAATCAAGAATTTTTAAATTTACTAGAGCAATATGATAGTTTAGTTGAATCATCAGATGATAAAGACACTATAATAACATCTCAAAAACAAATACTCTCAAAATATGAGGAGCTGATATTAGAAAGTGAGTAGTAGAACAATAAAAGATATTCCACTCGAAGAAAGACCAAGAGAAAGGTTTTTAAAATATGGAGTAGAAAATCTTTCTAATAATGAATTAATAAGTATTATTTTAAATAACGGAACAAAAAATATGTCTGTAAAGGAATTATCAGATAATATATTATTTAAAATGAATGATATAAGTGAATTAAAATATATGTCGTTAAACAAATTAAAGAAAATAAAAGGAATAGGTGAAGTTAAAGCTATTAAACTATTATCATCTATTGAGCTAGGTAAAAGAGTATATTATGAAAAAAATTTGCCCAAAATAAAAATGAATTCTGCAGACAAAATATATGAATATATGAAAATCGAAATGAAAGATAAGAAGCAAGAATATTTTTATGCATTATATTTAGATTCAAAAAAGAATTTGATAGATAAAAAACTACTATTTATAGGCACAATTAATAAAAGTGTAGTTCATCCAAGAGAAATATTTAAACATGCTTATCTTTTAAGTGCAGCATCAATAATATGTGTACATAACCACCCAAGTGGTGACGTAAGTCCTTCAATCGAGGATATTAATTTTACTAAATCATTAGTTGAAATAGGTAAATTACAAGGAATAAATATAGTAGATCATATAATAATAGGAAATAACTATTATAGTTTTTTTGAAAACGGAAATATATAAGAAGGTGATACAATGAAGAAAAAGAAAAGGGGTAAATATAAAAAAATAATAGTATATATAATCATTATAGTATCAGTATTTTCATTACTATATTATTTTATTAATGATAACAGATCCAATAACTTTTTATTTAGTTCTATAAAGGATTTAAGTGCTAATATTTCTAAAGTTACAAGTTTTTCTTTCAATAGTAAGAAAAAGTTAGATAGTAATCTATCCTATGAAATAAATAAAGATTATGAAAATGAGATAAAAAGCTTAAAAGAAACTCTTTCTTTAAATTCATTAAATAGCAACAAGAGTTTTATTAATGCAACAGTTGTTAAAAGAAGTACAAACTATTGGTATGACATTATTTCTATAGATAAGGGTAAAAAAGATGGTATTAGAAATGGGCTAGCAGTTATTAATAATAGGGGGCTTGTTGGAAAAGTTATAAAAACTAATAATAACACGAGTGATATTAAACTTTTAATATCTTCAAAGGAAGAAAATTATATATCTGCTATGTTTAATTATGAGGATAACAACTACTATGGATTAATAGATAACTATGATTTAATAAACAACGAATTAACATTAAAAAACGTAATAGGGGACTTTGACAAAGAAAAAATAAAAGATATAAATGTAACTACATCAGGACTAAGTGATTCATTCACATCGGGTTTATTAATTGGTAAAATTACAAATATTAAAAAAGATACTTTTGGCATTTCATATAACATAATAATTAAACCATCTGTAGACTTTAATAATATAAATATAGTTTCAGTTATAGTAGGTGATAAATAATGATTTTTAATATTATTATAGTTATTATAAGCATAATTTTAGAAAATATATTTAATTTATATTTAAATGAATTTAAATTATTATCGCCACTTTTTACATTAATGAGTCTAATTTTTATATATCCATATTTTAAAAACTCAAAAAGAGATTATTTTTTGATATCTTTAATAGTGGGATTTATATACGATATATTCTTTACTAATTTTTACTTTTTAAATCCTATTCTTTTTTTATTAAGCTCAATAATTATTTTTTACATATTTTCACATAAGAAATATAATATAATAACAATTATCATTGTGGCAACCATAATAATATTTATATATAATATAGGTATTTACCTAATTTTAAGTTTTTTTAGCTACATAAAATATAATATATTTGAATTTTCATGGATAATAAAAAATTTCCTAATAGGAAATATTATCTATGTTTGTATATTATTTATAATATCTAATAAAGTTTATTTTAAGAATAAAATATAGACCTTTATCATATCATTTATTAGGTGATATAATGGAAAAATTAGATGAAGTAAAAAATAGAATTAAAAATAAAAGTAATAATAAAAGTAATAGCAGTAATAAAGATAGTAAAAATTATTTAAAAATATGCCTAGTTAAATTCTTTATAGTAGTAATAATATTTGCATGTGGTACTATTTTGGTTAGAAAAGATGCAAAAATAAAAAATGCTGTATATAATCATGTATATAATTCAACATTTTCATTCGCATATTTTAAAAATATATATAATAAGTATATTGGAAATATATTACCTTTTCAAAATATATTTCAAGATAAAAAGGTATTTAATGAAAAACTTGAATACAAGTCTTTATCTAAATATAATAAAGGTGTTAAATTAACACTAAGTGATAACTATGCAATTCCTATTATAAAAGGGGGAATTGTAATATTTGCTGGAGAAAAAGAGGGTATGGGTAAAACAATTATTATTCAGCAATCTGATGGAGTAGATGTTTGGTATGGTAATTTAGCAAATACTACTATGAAACTTTACGATTATGTAGAAGACAATGCTATAGTAGGGGAAGCGAGTAATAATGAGCTTTATATGCTATTTCAAAAGTCGGGTGTAGAAATTGATTATAAAGAAGTTCTTAAATAAAATAAATATAAGTATTTATACTATTATTTTGGTATTTTTAGCCTTTTTGGCAGGTCTTTTTAAAGAAATAATAGTAATATCTATAATTATAATTATTCACGAATTTGGACACTATTTAATGATATTAAAATATAAATGGAATATTAAAAAAATAACTATATATCCATTTGGGGGAGTATGCTTATTAGATGAGGAAATAGATAAACCTTTATTTGAAGAATTTATTATTACAGCAGCAGGTCCACTATTTCAAGAAATATTATTTATAATAATAGTATTTTTATATAAATTTAATATTATTGATACTTATATATTTAATCTATTTAAAAACTATAATATTACTATATTGGTATTTAACTTACTTCCAATAATACCCTTAGATGGATCTAAATTATTGAATATACTAATAAACAAAATATTTAACTTTAGACTATCGTATTTTTTAAATATAATAATATCTATAATATTTTTAAGTATATTTTTCATTATATTTAAAAAGGATTCAAGCTACTATTTAATATTAATATTTTTAATGTCACAAATATTATATTATTATAAAAACAGATATATAATATTTAATAGATTTATACTAGAGCGAAGTTTAAGAAAAAAAGATTTTACTAAATATAAAAAAATAAATAGTATTAAAAAAATGTATAGAAATAAAAAGCATTTATTTAAAAGAAATGGTACATATATTACAGAAAATAATTATATGAGAATATTTAGAAAAGAAAAAAAGTAGGTAAAAACTACTTTTTAAAATGGTCTTGGTCCATAACCTGGTCCATAAAATGGAGGCCTATAAGGTCCTGGTTGATAATAATATGCTTGAGGTCTATTATATCCACCATAGAAGAATGGTGCAACTAAACCTCCTGTTATTCCACCAAGTACGAATGGCCCTAAAAATCCTCCACCAATTAATCTTTCATCATTTGAGTTACTATTTAAATTATATTGATAATTTCCTCTATAAGGCATAGAATTATTATTTTGATATCTATATATGTAATTATTATTCATATTTATAGCTCCTTTCATAATAGTTTATGTAAATAATAAAATTTGGTTCTAAATTTGTACAAGCATTAATATATTTTAACAAAGGAGAAATATATAATGAAGGAAATGTACAATAATTATAAAAAAGAACTAAGTAAAAAAAATAATATATTAATATTAATTTCTGTAGTGTTTATATTGGGTATTATATTTGGAAGCATATATATTACAATACTAGAAACAGAAGAGAAAACAACTATTTTAAATCAGGTAGAATCATACTTTTTAAATAATAAAATTGGATTTGAAGATAAAATAGAAATATTCAAAAATACTTTAATATCTAATTTAACATATATTGCCAGCATGTGGGTTTTGGGACTTTCAGTTATCGGTATGCCAATCGTATTTATAATGATTTTTTTTAAATCATTCGTACTTGGATTTTCAGTCAGTAGCATATTTGCTAAATATGGTTTTAAAGGTATTATAGGAGTATTGGTATATTTATTTCCATCATCAATAGTATTATCAATATTTTCACTTTTTTTAGCAACTTATAGTATAATTATTTCATTTAAAATCGCTAACAGTGCATTTACAAAAAAAACAATAAATTTTAAGACATTTATGGGTAGATATTTCTTTATATTATTAGTAGGTATAATACTATCCGTATTATGTTCATTATTTGATACATTTTTATCTCCATATCTAACTAAAATATTTACTAATTTAATTAAATAATGTATAATAACCAATAGATTGGAATGAAGTATATGAAGAAAGTAATTGTTGGTATAAGTGGTGGAGTAGATTCAGCAGTCGCAGCTTATTTACTTAAAAAAGAGGGATATTTAGTTGAAGGATTATTTATGAGAAACTGGGATAGTTCGGTTAATAACGATATTAATGGTAATCCTACACTAAATAATAATATATGCACGCAAGAAGAAGATTATAATGATGCAGTTAAAGTATGTAAAAAATTAGGTATTAAACTTCATAGAATAGATTTTGTAAAAGAATATTGGGATTATGTATTTACATACTTTTTAGATGAGCTAAAAAAGGGTAGAACACCAAATCCTGATATAATGTGTAACAAATATATAAAGTTTGATATGTTCAAAAAAGAAGCTGAAAAATTAGGAGCTGACTATATAGCAACTGGTCATTATGCAAAAATTAAAAAGGGTAAACTTTTAAGAAGCGTTGATACTAACAAAGATCAAACATATTTTCTATCGCAAGTATCAAAAAAACAATTAAGCAACGTATTGTTTCCTATTGGAGATTATGTAAAATCTGATATAAGAAAAATAGCTCATGATCAAGGTTTAGTAGTTGCAGATAAAAAAGATTCAACTGGTATATGTTTTATTGGAGAAAGAAATTTTAAGGAGTTTTTAACTAATTATTTGCCTAACCAAAAAGGTGATATTGTAGATATTGATACTAATAAAAAAGTAGGGGAACATATAGGACTAATGTATTATACAATAGGTCAAAGAAGAGGTCTTGATATAGGTGGTAATGATAAAAGATTATATGTTGTAGGTAAGAATTTAGATGAAAATATTCTATATGTTTCACTAGGAGACGATACTAAATATTTGCAAACCGATGAAGCAATAATTGAAGATGTTAATCTTATTAGTGATGAAAGACCAAATAAATGCACTGCAAAATTTAGATATAGACAAAATGATATAGATGTAAGTGTAGAATATTTAGATGATGACAAATTAAAGGTAAAATATAATAATGTTAAATCTGTTACACCTGGACAAGCATGTGTATTATACTTAGGTGAAGAATGTCTAGGTGGGGGTATTATTAAAGAAGTTAGAAAGAATGGAAAAAAACTTTGGTATTTATAGGTTATAGTAAATAATTTTTTCTAAATAATATAGATATTTACTTACGCAAAAAATATATGAATCAAATTTATTAAAGAAATTGGTTTTTCAGTATAGTAATAGTTAAGAAAAAAATAATTATGTTTAACAAGTGATATGGTATAGATAATTTTTTATAGTTCAGACATAGAAGATATATTATGTACTTTAAGAACTTAACTTTCACGCAATTGAACATGTTTTTTTGCACTTTGCCAAAATCTCCAAAGGTATAATAAAATTGAATCAAATAAATGATTCTTTTTCTTTACTTATACTTGACACTACACCTGTAAAATGATAGAATAGTATTATAAATAGAGTAGGAGAGTGTATAATAATGAAAAAACTAAATGATATATTAAGTGGGATAGGAATATCAAAAGTTAAATTAGCAAAGTATTTAGGCGTTTCAAGACAAATGGTATATAATTATTTAGAAATGGATGATATTAATAATTGGCCACTTGAGAAAAAAATGAAACTATTTAATTTGCTTCAAATAAAATCTGCTGATGAAATAGATGATTTAAAAATAACTAATGATTTTATTAAACATGCAAATAATCTAATAAATGATAATAATTCAGTAATTGTAGAGAAGGGGAATATTTCATTTGATGGGCTTAATAGTAGCGATCAAGCATTGTTAAACGATATTATATTCTTGCTTAAAGAAGATTTGGAAGAGGACGACTCCTCTACTACATCAACTATATGCAAATACTTATATTATTTCTTACAAGCAATTGAAAATACACCAGAAATTAAATATATGCTTGGTTACATTGCCAAAACAACTGGTTTTATTAATCCAAATGAATTTGCATTTGAAGAAGATAATCAATTCGCATTCGAAAGTATATTATACTCAGCAATAGTATTGTATAATAATGGTAGCGCATCAAAAGAAAAATTGATTGAATCACATAAGAAATTTGTACAAGAAATTGAAGCAAAACATGAAGAAAAATTATCTAGAACTCAGGAATTAACATCAGCTAGAGTTCAAGCATTGAAAGAACTAGGATATACTGAAATAAATGAAAATAATGTATCAGAAGTGTTTGAAAAAATGGCTGAAATCCAATCTAGAAAGATATAAATGTGATTTCATATAATAATTATTATGTAAACTAATATAAAATAGAACATAAGCAGATAATCATTCCCCAATATATTAATAATGAGGGGCTTTTTTATTTATCATTATGTTCATACTTATTTTATTATTAGATTGGTACCAGTTTATTCAATACCAATATTAATAATATTTTATTACATATTATTTTTACTTATATTCATATATAATAAGTGTTATTTACGTTATTTATTATAAATAATTTTATATCATCTTATTTTGCTATCAATTCAAAAGAGTAGGTTTCTTTCCTACTCTTTTTTACGCAACCTTTGTTAAGTCGTCTTTATTTTTTCTTAGTAATTTTAATATTTTCTGTTTATCCTTGAGTTTATTATGTTCTTTACGTGGCAAATCAGTTACTAATTCAACTATATTTCCAATACTACCAATAAAGTTTTTTTCTGTATCATATCTTTCTATTACCATAACTGGAACTTCCTCGCCAGTTGCTGTTTTTTCTATAGTATCAAATGATTTAGCATTTTTATATTTTATATATGAAAATCTAATTCTATTATCCTCATATGAGTATATTTCATTTATTAAATATATATTATTATCTTTTTTCATAATATCTGCAATAGAATATTCAGATGAATAGCCATGAATAAATATATTCTTTCTCTCAATAGTATATTTTTTATTTTCTTCTGTTGTAATTGTTAGAGTTTTATCAAATAATTTTTTCATACAACTACTCTCCTTCCCATTTACAATAATCGCAAATGAGAATATTATATAATTTTATAGAGAATTTGTCAATATTTTATAATTTTTTTTACATAATTTTTCCCCTTTGTAAGTATTATTCAATAGCAATTACATAATTATCAAATATTCTTTGTTTGAGTTCATCTCTTATAAATGTCTCTAGTCTTTTATATTATTTTTATAGTGTTTTGCAACTATTCCAATTACTGTTTTTTCTTCTTACCTATTAAAAATACAATTAATTTCTTTTTTTACTTTTTCTAATTTTTCTTTTGCCCTATTTTCATCTTTATCTAAAGAACCAATATATATTTTAAGTTTAGGTTCTGTACCAGATGGTCTTATCATAATGTATAATCCATCATCATAATTATATTTTAATGCATTTGTATTATTCTCCCCTACTTCATTTAAATAATCCTTCTTAGTGTAATTTTTATTATTAAATTGTATAATATCTTTTCTAAAGTCATCCATATACTTTTGAATAATATTAGTATCCTCAAAAACTATATTTATTGTATCAAGAGCTATATATCCAAATTCTTTATATATATTTTGAATATAATCATTTAATTCAATATTTTTACTTTTTAAGTAGCATAATATTTCCAAAATCATTATCATTGCAGAAAAACCGCATTTATCTAATATGCCTATATTAAACATATAACCAATACTTTCTTCATATCCAAAAATATAGTTTTCTTCTCTTTTATTTATTATTTTATTAGCTATATTTTTGCAACCAGTTAAAACTTCATATACTTTAACATTATATTTTTTTGCTATTTTATCTATAAATGGTGATGTTACTATACTTCTTACTATATACGAATTATTTTTTATTTTTATGTTATTTAAAATATAATTTAAAAATAGACATCCTACAATATTACCATTTATATACTCATAAACATCATTATTTTTATACATTATTCCAAGTCTATCTGCATCAGGATCAGTTGCAAGTATTATGTCTGAATTATTTTCTTTAGCATATTTGATGGCTAAATCATAATTTTTTATATATTCAGGATTAGGTTCTGGTGCCGTTTTAAAATTTCCATCATAAGTACATTGTTCTTTAACTATATTATAATTAAATCCATATTTATCAAATATTTCTTTAGCAGTTTTTAGCCCTACTCCGTGCATTGATGTATATGTAACATTTATTTTACTTGCATATTCTTTAAATAAATCATTATTTAATATTACTTTTTCATTTTCAAGTAAAAAGTTTTTATGAACACTATCATCTACATAATTAAATAAATCATTATTTAAAGGTGCTTTTTTGATAGATTTAAAGCTTGTAATACTATTTATCTCACTTATTATTAAATCATCTTCTGGGGGTACTATTTGATATCCTAAAGAGTTATATACCTTATACCCATTATATTCTTTAGGATTATGAGAGGATGTTATTACTATTCCACTTGTACAATTTAAATATTTAATAGAAAAAGCTAGTTCTGGTGTTGAAGTTACTTCTTTAAATAAATATGTTTTAATTTTATAATAATTTAATATTAAAGCTGTTTCATAAGCAAATTCTTTTGAATTATTTCTTGTATCATACGCGATTACAACTGATGCACCCTTATTATTTTTATTTAAATAATTTGCAAGCCCAACAGTTACTTTACCTATTGTATATTTATTCATTTTACTACTTCCAAGACCCATCAAAGCTCTTATCCCCGATGTTCCAAATTTTAAATCTTCACTAAAAGAATTTTCTATTTCTTCTTTGGCCATATTTTTTAAATATTCTTTATCTATACTTTCTATATTTTCATCATTTAACCATTCATTATATTTATCCATTTTAGTCTCCTTATCTTACAATAAAATTATACTATCAAGAAAAAAAGAAGTAAACATAGATGGACATCTACTTGTCATCTTTATTACTTCTTGGATGTGATTTTTCATAATTTTCTTTTACATAATTATTTGACACATGAGTATATATTTGAGTAGTTTTTACATTCTCATGACCTAACATAGTTTGTACGCTTCTAAGATCTGCTCCATGATTAATTAAATGAGTTGCAAATGAATGCCTTATTGTATGTGGTGATATATCTTTATTTATACCTTTTTCTAGAGCTAATACCTTTAATATTTTAAAAAAGCCTTGTCTTGATAATTTATCTGCCCTAGAATTTAAGAATAATATATTTGTAACCTTATTTTTAGTTAATGTATTTCTATATACGTATATATAATCATAAAGTGCCCTTGTAGCCATATCTGATAAAGGTACTATTCTTTCTTTGCTCCCTTTTCCAAAGCATCTAACTATATTCATATCAAAATCTATATCATTTACCTCCAAGTTCAATAATTCTGATACTCTTAGTCCAGATGAATACATAAGTTCTAGCATAGCTTTATTTCTATAATCATAAGCATTATTAAGTTGTATATCTAAAAGTTTATCTATATCCTTCTCTGATAATACACGTGGAATTGTTTTAGGCATTTTAAGCCCTACAATATCATCACATGGATCATTTTTTATTAAATCTTTTTTTATTAAATATTTAAAATAGTTTCTAATAGATACAATATGTCTATTTACTGTTCTTGAATTTTTACTTTTGCTAATATACATAATATAATTAGTAATATCATCTCTTTTTATATCTTCATAATCTTTATTAATATACTCAAAAAAACTAACTAAATCTCTTTTATATCCATCTGATGTATTTTTACTAAGCTGCCTTTCTATGTTAATATAATTCATATAACCTTCAATTTGTTTATTTATGTCCATGTTACCACCTAATATAATTATACATTTTTATAAAAGAAAAAACAATTAATCATTTAATTAATTGTTAAACATGTTAAGTTGGTAACTAAAATTTTTAAATATTATGTTTACTTTTATTTCAGATAGTTACAAGTCAATAAATATGGTATAATACTTATACATGGATGTGATTTTTATGACAGAACCTTTAGCAATTAAATTAAGACCTAAAAATATTGATGAAATTATAGGACAAACTCATTTAGTAGGAAAGGATGCTCCTATTAGAAACTTTATAAATAATAAAAGAATATTTTCAATGATACTATATGGTAATCCAGGTATTGGTAAAACAAGTATTGCAACTGCAATAGCGGGATCTACTGATTTAAAATATAGGATGCTTAATGCCACAATTAACAATAAAAAAGATATTGAAGTAGTTATTCAAGAAGCAAAAATGTATGGTGGAATAATTTTAATTATGGATGAAATACATAGGCTTAATAAAGATAAGCAAGATATACTTTTACCTCACTTAGAAACTGGATTAATAACTCTAATTGGTCTTACTACATCTAACCCTTATCATAAAATAAACCCTGCAATTAGAAGTAGATGTCAAATATTTGAACTTATACCCCTTACTTTAGATGAAGTGAAAATAGGTTTAAAAAGAGCATGCAAATCTGAGGAACTAAAGAACATTAAAATAAAGAATGATGTACTTGAATATATTGCAAAATTATCATCAGGAGACCTTAGAAGTGCATATAATTTACTCGAAATATGTTACTTTTCTACAAGTGATAAAAATATAACCATGGATGTGGTAACTAAAATTAATAATAAACCCGCATTATTTGCAGATAAAGATGAAACAGGTCATTATGATTTACTTAGTGCTTTTCAAAAATCAATCAGAGGAAGTGATGTTAACGCTGCCCTTCACTATTTAGCAAGGCTTCTTGTTATTGAGGATTTAGACAGTATTTATAGACGTATGACTGTTATCGCATATGAAGATATAGGGCTTGCTAATCCTTCTATTGGGCCTAAGGTAGATGCAGCAATAAATGCATGTGAAAGAGTTGGACTACCAGAAGCTAGAATACCTTTATCAGTAGTCGTTACGGAAATGGCTTTATCTCCTAAATCAAATAGTGCATATTCTGCCTTAAATGAGGCTATAAAAGATATTGAAAATGGTAATAACTACCCTATCCCAGAAACAATTAGAATAGACTCAAAAATATATAAATATCCTCATGATTATAAAGGTTCATATGTAAAACAACAATATATGCCTGATAATCTAATTAATAGAAAATACTATAAAGCAAAAAATACTAGTAAATATGAAAAATTTCTAAATGAAATATATGAAAAAATAGAAAAAATAAATAAATCAGAAGACTAATCTTCTGATTTTAAAATATAATATATAATTATTACAATACATAAGTTATTTTAAGTTTTTCGCTTTCCTCTTTTTCCTTTTCTAAAATATCATTTTTAATTGCATTTTCAAGAATATCATGATATCTTTTTTCTTCATTTGTTAACTCTCTTTCTTTTGGAATATCAAACTTAGATAATCCCATATCAAATTCTAAGAATATTTTATCAATATATAATATATTTGATAAATATTCTTCTTCAGTCCCATTTGAAACAGAATTTTTAAATTCATTAATTCTTTTTAAACAAATTATTTTGTTTGCAATTTCAATTTTTTTAGCTAATTCTTTTTTACCATTTTCAACTAGATAAATATGCATAAGGATCCTTGTTGATTCATTCATATTAACGATTTTTTCAGCAAGTTCATCAGGGGTTAAACTGACTAAATCTAACACTTCTAGAAACCCCTCTATAGATTTTGTAATTTTTTCATTTTTTAAAATTTTCCCCATAATATTTTCCCCTTTCAATAATGGTTAATATTATACATATTTTTTATTAATAATCAAGTTTTATCAATAACATCTTTAATTATATAGTCTGCAATTAAAATACCAGCAATATTAGGCACTACGCTATAAGAACCTGGCGTTCTAACATTAGTCTTAATAGGTTCTTCTGTACTAGATAGAACCATAATTCTATCATTTATATTAAGTTTATTAATTTCTCTTCTAATTACTTTAGCAAGCGGATCATAACTGGTCTTTTTTAGTTCTAATACTTTTAATTTAGTGGGGTCAAGTTTATTACCCGTTCCCATAGATGAAATAAATTTTATATTTCTATTTAAGCACTCTCTAATAAGCATTATTTTAGTCGAAATAGTATCACATGCATCTACTAAATAGTCTATATTATATTTAAATAGTTCCTTTTTAGTTTCTTCATTTAAAAATATATTTAGTGCGATTACATTACACTTTTTATTTATATCATTTATTCTTTCCTTAAATATTTGAACCTTGCTTTTATTAATAGTGGAGTCTAAAGCAATAATTTGTCTATTTTTATTAGTTATATCTACTACATCATTATCTACTATTATTATGTTTTCTATTCCATTACGTACAAGGGTTTCTATAGTATATCCTCCAACTCCGCCTAAGCCTATAATAGCTACTGTTTTATTATGTAATTTTTCTATATTATTGTTACCAATCAATTCTTCTAATCGTTCAAACATAATTATCACCATAAAAATTATATCACAAAATTAAAAAAATACCCATAAAGGTCAGGGACGATAAACCTACACATATGTGCAGGTGGGCACCCCGTAATAGATATTAGGATCCTCATATAAATATGAGTATTCAACACCATCTATTAGTTCTGGTTCCCTTATTAATCGTTTAGTCGGTTTTATGTTCACCTGATTGTTCCTTTATAGGCAGTTTAATTATATCATATAGACTACACAAAGATAAAGTGGTTTGACAAAACTTTACTTTATTTTTTTATATTAATTTTTAAATCATTAAGTTGCATTCCATCTACTCTACTTGGTGCATCACTCATAAGGCAGCTTGCAGATGATGTTTTTGGAAATGCAATTACATCCTTAATATTATCTGTTTCACATAAAAGCATAGTTAATCTCTCTAAACCTATAGCTAAGCCTCCATGTGGTGGAGTACCATACTTAAAGGCATTAACAAAGAAACCAAATTTTTCTTCTATTTCTTCCTTTGTAAGTTCTAATGCTTCAAACATTTTCTTTTGTACATCTGCCTTATGAATACGAATAGAGCCGCCCCCTACTTCATATCCGTTACAGACTATATCATACGCTTTAGAATAACAATGTGCTTTATCTGTAAGTAATTTATCTATATCCTCATCCTTAGGAGCAGTAAAGGGATGATGACAAGATATGTATCTGCCTTCTTCTTCAGACCATTCAAATGATGGAAAATCCACTATCCAAAGAAGTTTATAATCACTATTTGAATATAAATTTAAATCCTTAGCAAGCTTACACCTAAGTGCGCCAAGTGCTTGTTTTACTACTAATCTTTCTCCTGCAGTTATTAAAATTAAATCATTGTTTTCAATATTTAATTTATCTATTAGCTTATTAGATATCTCATCATCTAATATTTTAGCAATACTTCCAGTAAATTCATTATTATATTTTAAGAAAAATAAACCATTTGCCTTATATTTTTTTACAAAGTCTGTTAATCCATCTAAATCTTTTCTTGAATATTTATCAGCTACATTTTTTACAATAATTGCATTAATAATCCCATTATTATCTACAATATTGTTAAATATTGAAAACTCACATTTGTTTAATATATCAGTTACATTATTAATTTTCATTTCATATCTTAAATCTGGTTTATCAGATCCATAATATTCTATCGCATCATCATATTTCATTCTCATTAAAGGCAATTTAATATTAATATTTTTAATTGATTTAAATATTTTCTTAAATAGTTTTTCAGTTATATTCATTACATCTTCCTCTGAAACAAAGCTCATTTCCATATCAATTTGAGTAAATTCAGGTTGTCTATCAGCACGTAAGTCTTCATCTCTAAAGCATCTTGCTATTTGAAAATATTTTTCTATACCACCTATCATAAGAAGTTGTTTATATATTTGCGGACTTTGAGGGAGTGCATAAAAACTACCTTTATTTATTCTACTTGGAACTAAATAATCCCTTGCTCCTTCTGGTGTTGATTTAGAAAGTATTGGTGTTTCAACTTCTATAAAACTATTATCATTAAAGAATTCCCTAGCACACATCATAATATTGTGTTTAGTAATTAAATTATTTTTTAATGCCTCTCTTCTTAGGTCTAAATATCTATATTTAAGTCTAGTATCTTCAAGTACATCATCTTTATCAAGTTCAAAAACAGGTGTAACGGATTCATTTAATATTTCTAAATCAGTTACAATAACTTCTATATCACCTGTCTTTAAATTAGAGTTTTTACTTGTTCTTTCTTCAATCTTACCATTAACTTTTAATACATATTCATTTCTAATTCTTTCGGCAATTTTATAACAATTATTATCTGGATTAATAACAAGCTGAATAATACCACTTCTATCTCTTAAATCTATAAATATTATCCCTCCTAAATTTCTAACCTTTGATGCCCATCCATAAAGTTCAACTTCTTCTTTGACATTATTTATATTAAAATCTGTATTATTATTCTTTTTCATTTATATTACCTCACTTATTTTTTATCTTCCCCTCTTGATAAGTTATATTTTTTTGCCTCATCATATCCTTTGACCTCAATCATTGCTCCTAGAATCTTTCTTTTATTTTTCAAAAGTTCAATTTCATCACTCAAACTTACATTCATTTTTCATCTTTTATACATTTTTTAGTCATGTCGCTTGCAATATCACATGTCTTAATCATTATATCATCTGTTATATCCTCTGTTGTTTTTTCAACAGCCTTTTCATCTATATTTGATAATTCTTTCTGTTTACTACATTCTTCTAATTTCCTCTTAATTATGTTCTTTGGAATATCTATGTTAATATAAGGATACTCTTCTCTTAAAGATTTTATTTGCTTCAATTTTATGATATTGTATGCTACAAAGGAAATAGGCAAAGAGGTTGCAAACATAGAAAGTGGCATAAATTGTGCCAACGTATTTGGCATATTTTTTATTAAAAATATTGAAAGGATACATCCTGCAGCTAAAGAAATAGTATTAATTATTAATAATTTTAATTGATTATTATCATCTAAATCGCTTTTAGCTTCATATAATTCCTCATATCCCTTTAGATTTTCATCATTAATAACCAATTCATAATCTTTCTTTTTCATTTATATTACCTCACTTATTTTTTATCTTCCCCTGGTGATAAGCTATATTTTTTTGCCTCAACACCCTCATTAATTATTTTGCTTCTTTGTAATTCTTCTAAGATAGTTTCTCTTTTAATTAATGCAAGACACCTATAATCAAAAAGCTTCTTATCAATCATGAACTCAATATTTTTAAGAAAAGATATAATATTAAGACATGGAAAAAATGAAGTAAAATTTTCACCTATTTTTAATTCGTCAAATTGATTGTAATCAGAAAAGTAATCGCCATAAATATAGCGCATTTCCTCATTATAATTGTTTATTAAATAAGCGATAAATTTTTTTTTATTTTCATTTGTAATTGTATATCCATTTTCCAACATCTGTTTTATCATTTTGTCAAATACAGTGTCATACTTATAATTTACTATCTCTTTATTTGTAATACTTATACCCATATATGATAAAATTAGTATTATTACTGAAATATTCATAAACAACCTCCCTTATTTATATGTATTCTCAACAACCATATAACTTTCATTTTTTCTCTTTCTTTTACATATATCTTTTAACTTGCATTTATCACATTCTGGCTTTATTGCTTTACAATAGTACCTACCAAATAGTACTAATTGTTTATGCCTTTTATTCCAAGTATCCCTTTTAAATTTCTTTCTTAGTTTCATTTCAACATCTAAAACATTATCATTTTCTTTAGCAAGTCCTAGTCTTTTACTTACTCTTTCTACATGTGTATCAACTGCAATATTAGGTTCTATTTCAAGTTCACCAAATACTACATTTATAGTCTTTCTACCAACACCTGGCATAGATTCTAAATCAATCCTTTTTCTTGGCATAACACCATTATATTTATCACATATAATAGTAGCTATTTCTTTTATATAAAGTGCTTTTTTATTATATGAGCCAAGAGGTCTAACAATAGATTTTAAATCATTTAAATCAGCACTTTTTAATTTTTGAATTGAATCATATTTATCAAATAATACTTTAGTTACCATATTAACTCTTTTATCAGTAGTTTGAGCACTTAACATAACCGCAATTAAAAGTTCATAATCCTTAGAATAATTTAATTCACATTTTGGATCAGATATTAAATTATCAATATAATCTTCTATTATTTTTACTCTATCCATTATAAATTCACATCAAAATAATCAATTATATTATCAATAGTTACTTTAGTTTCTTCTTTAGTTATATTATCTCTAATAGTTACTTCATCATTAATAACTTCATCTTCACCAATTATAATAATTTGTTTTGCTTTATATCTATCTGCTTCTTTAAATTTATTTTTCATATTTTTACCTGATAAATCTAAATCAATTTTAAAACCACACATTCTAAGTTTTTGAGCAAGTTCAAGTGCATAATCATTTTCTTTTTCTGTTATTGTTAAAATATAACAATCTAGTTCATCATTTAAGTTTAACTTAATTTCACTATTTTCAAGTTCAGAAACTATTCTATCAAGTCCAAATGCAAATCCAACCGCAGGAACATCTGGCCCATCAAGTGATTTTAATAAATTATTATATCTTCCACCACCACCGATAGATCCAAATTCATTTGATTTTGTAACATATTCAAATACTGTATTTGTATAATAATCAAGTCCTCTAACTAATGAATCATCTACTTCATATTCAATTTCAAGTGTATCTAAGTACTCTTTTACTTTTTCAAAATGTTTTACTTCATCATCATTTAAATAATCAAGTATTGATGGAGCATTTTTTATAAGTTCTTTATCTGAATCAATTTTACAATCTAATATTCTAAGAGGATTTTTAGTAAGTCTTTCCTTGCAATCATCACAAAAATTATCAATATCAGATTTAAAATGTTTAATAAGTGCATCTTTATATTTAATTCTTGTTTCTGTTCCTCCAATTGAATTTATTTTCACCTTTACATCTTTTAATCCTAGTTCTTTTAAGAAATTAATTCCTAAAGATATTACTTCTGCATCTGAAATAGGATCATTTGATCCATAAAATTCAACACCCATTTGTCTAAGTTCTCTATATCTTCCTTTTTGTGGTCTTTCATATCTAAACATAGAACCTATATACCATAATTTCAATGGTAATGTATTATATAGTTTATCTTCTATAATTGCTCTTGCAATACCTGCGGTTCCTTCAGGTCTAATTGTATTTTCTCTATTTCCTCTATCTAAAAAGTCATATGTTTCTTTTGTTACTATGTCTGTAGTTTCTCCAACTCCTCTATGAAATAGTTCACTTCTTTCTATTAAAGGTGTTTCTATATAAGAATAATTGTAACTTTCACATACTGCCTGAAATAGTTTTTTTACATAATCATGCTTTTTAGCTAAATCTCCATAAACATCGTAAGTTCCCTTTAATTTTTGTATCATTTTCATCATTCCTTATCATATATATTATAACATATATATTAATATTTTTATATATAATCGCCAATATTTGTATCAGTATACATTAGAGATTTTTCTTTTAGATTATATATTTCTTCAAGTGTTGTAATTGTGAAATTAATCCAATCATTCATTCCTCTTTTTACCATATATACACTATTTTTATCAATTTTTTTATTTTCAATTGTTTTATCTACATATTTCTTCGCTAATTTTTTAAATCGTTTAATTTTTTCCTCTGGCATTATGATTTCTGATTTTTCATCTATTATTATAATATTTTCATCAATTTCACAACTTTCCTCTTCTTCAATTTCATCTATTAATTCATCATATTCATAACTTGTAAAATCACAACAAACAGGTAATTCAACAATAGAACAATCCCTATTATCTAAATATTCATCTTCTGAATCCTCTTTAGAATAGCCTTTATACCCCCATAAACTAATTTTAGGAATTAAGACAATATTCTCATCCAAATATTCTTGAAAATCTATTATGTCATCAAAGTTAATATAATCATCCGCATATATTAGTCCTTTTATATAATTAATTCTTGCTAATCTATTATATTTTCTATTTAAAATATAAGATCTAATTATATATTTTCTAATACTTTCAGTATTAGGCACTACTTGTAAATAATATTTTTCTATTTCTTTCGCTTCTTTGACCTTTCTTTCAAATAATTTTATATTTTCAAAATCGAATAAGTTTCTTTTATAAAACTCTAATGCATAACTAAATTTTTCCATATTACCACCCTTATTTAAATATTGTTTATTATAATACTCTAAAATTATAAAAAAAACAAGATTTATTTCTTGTTTCTAAGTATTTTTAATATAGAGAAAATTTCAGGTATAAATAAAAGTATTGCAATAATTAGTAATATAGCTGATGCTAAATTCCAATTACCTATTAAAAGTGTTAATGCTATAGATAATATATGTAGTGTTGCTTTTAAATTTCCAAATATATTAGATTTTATAATAATACCTGTTTTTTTAATATATAAAATTGCAAAAATACAAGATGATATATCTCTTATAAATATTAGTAATGTCCAATATGGAATAATATTCTTAGCAAGCAATACTATAGTTACTGAAAGCATTAAAAACTTATCTGCAATGCCATCTACTACCTTACCAAAATTTGTACATTTGTTATATTTTCTAGCAATATATCCATCTAGGAAATCAGTTATCCCTAAAAATATAAATAATAATGAGCTTGAAAGACAAAGTCCATTCTTACCTATAATTACTACTAACGGAATTGTACCAATAAGTCTAATGATTGTTAAAATATTAGCCATAAACCCTCCTATATTTTTTCTTTTATATTTCCAATCTTTTTAGAAATATCGTTTTTATAATGATTATATATAGTTCTAAGTATAATTGTTATAGGAAGTGCGATTAAAATCCCAATAAATCCTCCAAGTACTCCACCTGCGAATACAGCAAATATTGTTAAAAGTGGTGATATATTATTTGTTTTACCATATATTTTTGGACTAATTATATAACCATCAACATTAGGAAGTATAAGAGCTACTATAAGTGTTAATATAAATAATTTTGGGCTTATTACGTAAGCTATCATAAGTGCGATTACATTAACAATAAATCCTCCAAAATAAGGTATTAACGTAGAAATAGATGATAATACTCCAAGGAGTAAAAAGTTAGGATGTCCTATTAAATAATAAATTATAGTATATTCAAAAAATTGTATAATTAATGTTAAAGATAATCCTTTAAAATATTGGGTTGTTTCATGATCCACCTTAGTTATTAAATTAAATGTTTTTTTGCCCTTTTTTCTAAAATAAAATTCAACATTTTCTCTAATCTTTTCCATATCTATTAAAAAATATATAAAGCATACAAATATTATTACAAAATTACTTATAAAACTAATCGATGCATTTACTAAACTAACTGCACCATCAGAGATATACTTTCCTATATTATATGAAATTTTATTAAAAATATCAGATAAAGTATTCCTAATTGGTTCTATATCAATATCATATCTACTACTTATATCACTTAAGAATGTCATTATACTGCTAAACAATGATATTAATTGTTCAGTAAATATTGGTATTAAGGAATATATAATTAATGTCAAAAATAAAACCATAAAAGTTACAATAATAATAATGGCTAATGTTTTTGGTACTTTCTTCTTTTGAAGCCATTTTAACAATGGATAAAATGCATATGCTATTGCAAATGCTACAATGAATGGTTTTAAAATTGCTAACATTTTTACAAATACATTACCCCATAATCCTCTTAGTAAAAATAAAACATACACTATAAGTAATATTAATAATATATTAACTAATTTATAATTTGTTCTTTTCATACCCTCACCTTGCCTTTGAATCTATTATTATTGTTACTGGTCCATCATTTATAAGACTTACTTTCATATAGGATTTAAATTTACCTGTTTGTATTTTTAAATTACTTTTAAATAATTCTTCTTTAAATATATCAAATAATTCATTTGCTAAAGATGATTCTAATGCATTCGTAAATGATGGTCTATTTCCTTTTCTACAATCAGCATATAATGTAAATTGTGGAATTAATAATATTTCTCCATTTATATCTTTAACAGATAAACCCATTTTATTATTTTTTTCAAATATTCTTAAATTTAAAATCTTATTAACTAAATACTTGATATCTTCTATAGTATCATTATATGTCATACCAAGTAAAATCATTAAACCTTCATTAATATATTTTTCTTCATTTTCATCAATTAAAACGCTAGATTTTAATACCCTTTGAATTATTACCCTCATATTACTAACCTCGAAAATATTTTATCATTTATATAAGAAAAAAACAAGAATTTACTTCCTGTTTAATTATATATTCTTTCTACATTAATTACACTAGATAACTGTCCTAATGAATTTATATATTTATTTAGTGCTTCTAAGTTCTCAACTTGTAATATAATGTTATAAATAATATTATCATCATATTCTTTTGTATCTACTTTTGTTATATTTATTCCACTACCTGATGTTTTAGTTATGATATCTAGTAATAAATTATCTTTTTTTATACATAGTACACTTATTTTTGCTTGAAATTTAGTACTAATTTCTTCATTCCACGAAACATCTATCATTCTTTCATCCATATACTTTAAATTATGACAATTCTTACTATGAACAATTATACCATTTCCCCTTGAAATATACCCAACTATTTCATCGCCTTTTATAGGCTTACAACAATTTGCTAAAGTTACTTTAATTTGGTCTATACCATTTACAAGTACGTCATTTTTTAAATCAATCTTTTTAATTTCCTTATTAGTTAATTTATTTAAAACATATTCCTCTTTATCAAGTTCATCATTCAATAATGAATTTATAATAGTATTTGGTGAGAATTTACCAGTTCCTATTGACAAATATAACTCATTTTCATCATTCAATTTTAAACTTTTTAATAAATCAGGAATGCTATCATTAAAATCATTAATAGTAATCTTTTTTCTTCTAAGTTCTTTTAAAATTAGATTTCTACCTTTTTCAATAGCCTGTTTTTTATCAACTTTAGAAAAGAAAGCCCTTATTTTATTTTTTGTCTGATTAGATTTAACAATATTTAACCATTCCTTAGACGGAGTTGATGCCTTATTAGTATTTATTTTTACTATATCTCCTGTTTGAAGTTCATAATTTAATGGTACGATATTATCATTTACAATTGCTCCTACCATAGTTTCACCTATTTTAGTATGAACTCTATATGCAAAATCTATTGGAGTTGCACCTACTGGAAGCTCATACACATCTCCCTTTGGTGTATAAACGTATACATTTTCACCAAGTACATCACTTTGTACCGATTTTACAAATTCTTCATCTGAGACATCATCATTATTTAATTCCATAATATTTCTAAATAGTTGCAACTTTTGTTCCATAGAATTTTGTATTTTCTTACCCTGTTCTTTGTAAGACCAATGTGAAGCAATTCCTCTTTCTGCTACTTTATCCATATCAAACGTTCTAATTTGTATTTCATATGGCTTACCATCAAAACCAAAAACTGTCGTATGGAGTGATTGATACATATTTGTTTTTGGATTAGCTATATAATCTTTAAATCTTTTTGGTAATGGTTTATATTTTGCATGTATTAAACCTAATACTTGATAACATTCTGCCTTAGTATTTACTATAACTCTAAGTGCATAAATATCATATATATCTGAAAGCTTTTTACCTTTTTGTAGTTTATTATATATAGAATAAATACTTTTTGCTCTACCTTTTATCTCAAATTCAATATTATTTTCAACTAATATATTTGATACCCTTCTTTTCATTTCATTTACAGAGGCATCTCTTTCTTCCTTTGTATTATTCAACTCTTCTTCAATAGAGTTATAAGCCTCTGGTTTATAATATTTTAAAGATAATTCCTCAAGTTCTGCTTTTATATAAGATAATCCTAACCTATGTGCAATAGGCGCAAGTATTTCAAGTGTCTCTTTGGCTTTTAAAGCCTGTTTTTCTTTAGGTATTGCCCATAATGTTCTCATATTATGGCATCTTTCCGCAAGTTTTATTATAATAATTCTAACATCCTCAGTTAAACCGACTAATATCTTTTTATAATAATTTATCATGTTCTCGTTTTCAGCAGATAGACTAAGCCTATTTATAGTTGTTATGCCCTCTAGCAAATATACTATTTCATCTGAAAATTCTTTTTTAATATCATTAATATCGGCATTACCAATATGAATTGTATCATGGAGAAGTGCAGATGCTAGCGTATCACTATCTGCATTTAAACTAGTTAATATATATGCGACATTAAGAGGATGAAGAATATAATCTTCACCAGATAATCTTACGCTATCCTTATGAATTTTTTTGGCATAATCGTACGCTTTTCTTATAGTATTAATTTCATCAGGATCTGTTATATAAGATGCCGATGAAATTAACTGCTCTATTGTACTTATTTCTTTTTTCATTAAATCATTCCTTTTTTAAGAATTAATTCCCTTTATTAAAAGTTCGTCAGGAGCTTTCTTTACTTTTTTATTTTCAGTTTTGCCATTTTTTTTATCTTTTAATTCAATTCTAAGCCATATTTGTGATGATAAGAATACTGATGAATAAGTACCTGCAACTAACCCAAATAATATTGCGATATCAAATTCAAATATTTCTCTTGCTCCAAAGAATAATAACATAATAATTGGAAGCATTGTTGTAATTGTAGTATTAATCGTTCTAAATAATGTTTGCTTAATACTCTCATCAACTTTCTTTTCATATTCTTCTTTTGTACGTTTAGTACTATGAGAAATATTTTCTCTTATTCTGTCAAATATAACTATTGTATTATTGATTGAATAACCAACTATAGTAAGAATAGCTGCAATAAACATTGTATTTATCTCTACATTAAATATTGAGAATAAACAGATCATCATTATAACATCATGTAAAAGTGCAAGTATAGCACTAATAGCATAACTAAATTTATATCTTATAGAAATATAAACTGATATACCTAGGAATGCTATTAAAAGAGCAATCAAGGCATTTTTTATTAAATCTCTTTTTACTACATTTGATACAACAGCTATTTCTGTTTTAGCATCATATTTTTCCTCTATATGATTTTTAGTATCTTTTATCTCATTTTCCTCAAGTACTTCATTTACTTTTACGTATAAAGTATTATCACTTGTAATTGTTACATCTGAAACTGTATAACCTAATTTTTCTATATCCTTTTTAATCACTTTTTCTTCTATATTGGATTTTGGTACTATAGTTATATCAGATCCACCTTTGAAATCTACACCTAAATTTATTCCTGTTATAATTGTTACTATAATGGCAAGTACAAAACATATTATTGGTAATATAAAATGCTTTTTAAAGTTATTAACAAAATTAAATTTAGTAACCTTTTCTTTTTTATTTTCAAAATAATTAACAAAAGTCTTAGTCTTATTATCAAAATATTCAGTATTTACAAATAACTTCATAATATATCTATTAATCATAATTATTATAAACATAGTCATTAAAATATTTATAATTAACATTGTAGCAAATCCCTTAACAGAACTTTCACCAAATGCAAATAATATAAGTGCAATTATTAATGTAGTAACATTTGAATCAAATATTGATGAGAAGGAATTTTTATTACCATTTATAAATGCTGTTTTTAAACTTCTCCCTTTTTTTAATTCCTCTTTAATTCTTTCATTAGTAATAACACATGCATCAACAGCCATACCAATACCTAGTATTAAAGCCGCTATTCCTGTTAAAGTAAGTACACCATCTATTAAATAAAATATCAAAAGTACAAAGCATGTATAAACAAGTACTGATAATGACGAAATAAATCCTGAGAATTTATAACATGAAATCATAAACACAATTATAAGCAAAATACCTATTACACCGGCAATTGCAGTTTTATTTAAAGAATTTTCACCAAATGCAGCAGTTACTGTTTTAGATGATATTTCTTTATATTTTACGTTTGATGATCCAGAATTAATTAAATCAACAAGACTTTTAGCTTGATCATATGTAAAATTTCCTTGTATTATTACATTGCTTGAAAATCCTTCACTAACTGTAGCTGCTGACAAACACTTAACTGTATTTTCATCTTCAAAATTACCACAATCTGCTGTCTTATAACTATCACCCATTGATTTATCAAAATCAAGCCATATAACTATAAGTTTATCATTAGTTTGGCTAATACTACTAGTTACCTCATAAAATTTATCTTTATCTTTTACATTAAGAAGTATTGCAGGATTACCATTTTGATCTTGTGATATTTTAGCACCAGATATTACATCTTTATCCATTAGTTTATTATCACTACTATCTCTAAATGTTAACTCTCCTGTAATAGTAATATAATCCCTTGCAGTATCTGGATCTGTAACACCCGCAAGTTTTACTCTTATTTTATCATTTCCTTCAATTGATATTTCAGGTTCTGAAACACCTAATTTATCAATTCTTCTCATCATGGTTTTATAGGCACTTTCTAAATCGTCTTTAGTAAGCTTTTTACCCTCTTCTGCTGATGATACTTGATATAATATTTCAAATCCTCCAGCAAGATCTAAACCTTTAGTTATACTATTAAATATAAATGGAATGGAAATACTGCATATTAATGTAATAGTTAAAACACTAACTAAAACAGTAGTTAATTTAAATCCTTTTTTATCGTACTCATCATTCTTATTAAAATCATCTTTGTTAAATGCAAGTATTATATAAAATATTATTGGTAATATAATCATACCAAATATAAAACTATTTGATTTATTAAATTTCTTACCTAATTTTATATTCAAATATATCCAAAGCCATATATTTATAGGACTAATAATAAATCCAAAAATATAATACCATTTTAAGTTTGTTAAACTTAATAATTTAATAAAATTAAATATTGGTATATATGCATATACTTTCTTTATCTTTGCTTTAGCAAATATTTTGGAAACAACAAAACTTGATAACAAATATATAATTAAACTACTTAATATTATTACTACTAAATTCATTTTTTCACCTTCCTAATTATTAAATACATCTTCATTAACATTAATAATGTCACTAACAATATCACTTAAAGTTAAATCAAAACCCTTCGACCATTTTTCCTTTACTAAATATTCAAATATTTGTTTTTCATTCACATTTATACCTTTTTTAAGTAAAATTCTCTTTTTAGTTCTTAAAGCAGGTATAACCCTTTTATATAATTCTTTTGCACTTTTAAACTCAATATTCATAAATAGTCACCTTATTTTTTTGCTTCACACTATAATTATACAAAAAAAATAGATTTTTTTAAAGTATTAAAACATATATTTATTATGTAAAAATATATATGGAGAAAAAAATGAGAAAAAGTAAATTTATAAAAAGTACAATTATATTATTAATTGGCGGGTTTTTAACAAAAATACTTGGGATGTTTATAAAAATTATAACAACTAGACTTATAGGAACAAAAGCCATTGGACTTTATATGATGATCATGCCCACATTTAATTTATTTATAACCCTAGCACAGGCTGGATTTCCTATTTCTATTAGTAAAATAGTGTCAGAAGATAAAAAAGAAAATAAAAAAATAGTATTTTCTAGTATATTTATGTCAGTAGTAATAACTTTTATTCTTATGATAATTTTGATTTTAACATCCCCCATCATCGCGAAATTTCTACATAATGATAATTTGCGTTTTCCAATTATGTCAATTGGTTTTACACTACCATTTATTAGTTTATCAGGTATTATTAGGGGATATTTTTTTGGTAAAGAAAAAATGCTCCCACACGTAATATCAAATACATTTGAGCAAATAGTTAGAATAATATTAAACATAATATTTTTACCAATACTTTCCTCATTTAAGGTTGAAGTTATAATAACATTCTTAATATTATCAAATGTAATAAGTGAAACTATGTCCATTATAGTACTTTACTTTTTCTTGCCTAAAAAAATTAAGATAACAAAAGATATGATTAAACCTGATCATCAAATTATGAAAGATGTACTTAACATTTCTCTTCCAACAACTGGTTCTAGATTAATTGGTACTATAGGATATTTTTTTGAACCTATTATACTTACCACATTTTTACTACTTAATGGATATACATCAGATTATATAACTTTTGAATATGGAATAATTACAGGATATGTTATGCCACTTCTTATGCTGCCATCCTTCTTTTCAATGGCAATAAGCCAAGCAGTCATTCCAGTTATAAGTAATGGATATGCTAACGGAAAAATTAAATATATAAAATCAAAAATAAAACAATCTTTAACTTTATCATTCATAATAGGGTTAGTATTTACAATATTAATTATGATATTCCCTGAATTTTTTATGAATTTTATTTATAATACAAATGAAGGTGTTGATTATATTAGAATAATAGCGCCATTCTTCCTATTTTACTATGTTCAAGTACCACTAACTTCAGTGCTTCAATCATTAAATAAAGCAAAGGAAGCAATGATGAGTACACTTGTTGGTATATTTATTAAAATAGGGTTAATTATCATTTTATCATTTTTAAAGATAGGATTATATCCACTTATAATTGCAACTATAGTCAATATGATATATGTAACAATATTTAATTATATTAAAATAAAAAAGGTATTTAAATAACTATTATAAGGTTTCTATCTCTTCCTTTCGTTTTTCTAGTTTTCTTTCTATACATTCTTTTATTCCAGTTTCAATTTTATATTTTGTTATTTCTTTATTCCCATTGTTAAAATTATCTAGGTTTATTTGTATTATTTTACTTTCACTTTCTGTTATACTTACTAGTTTATATAGGTATTTATTATTTCTGAAGTTTTTTTGCTTTTTTTATATTTTCTACTATATATTCATTTGACTATATTACTGCTTTAAATAGTAAAATATATGTTCTGTTACTACTTTTGTTTTTCTTCTTGTAAATATGTCCTAGGCATATTCCACCTTTCTTTATAATTATTCTCTTTTTATTTTCATCTTCTCCTATATCAAAAAAAAAATTATCTATTTTCTAGATAATTTTAAACGCCCTCTTCATTATACATTTTTCTATATATTAATTTTCTAAATAAATCTACTGGTACTACTGTAAATGCGAATAAAAGCATAATTATAAATTCTTTAAGTGTTAATGATGTTGTTCTAAACATATCACCACCAAAGTATATTAAAAGTATTTGCACTACTGTTATAAATAACATTATACCAATAAAAGTTTTATTCTGTTTTATATTTGATAATATATTAATTCTTGATGTTCTTGCTGAAAAACTATTAAATATATCTATGAATATAAATAGTCCAAAGAATGCACTCATTAAATATGCATTATTACTACTACTTCTAAATAAATTAGCTATAAAATCAGATTTCAAAAATATTAAACAAATAATAGCTGAATATAGACCTGTAAAAATAATTTCACTAAACATATATTTATTTATTATTGATTCATTTCTTTTCTTTGGTTTTTCTTTCATATAAGATAAAAGTGGTGGTTCAAATGCAAATGCAAGACCTGCAAGAGTATCCATTATCATATTTACCCAAAGCATTTGTATTACAGTAACAGGGGTATCCACTCCAATAAAAGGACATATTATTGATAATGTTATTGCACATAAGTTAATAGTAAGTTGTACTATCATAAACTTTCTTATACTTTTAAATATAGTTCTTCCATATAATATTGCTTTTGATATAGATAAATAATTATCATCCAAAATAACTATATCACTTGCTTCTTTAGCAACTTCAGTCCCAGATCCCATCGCAAAACCAACATCAGCCTTTTTAAGTGCAGGTGCATCATTTACCCCATCTCCTGTCATACCTGTAACAAGTCCCATCTTTTGCGATATTCTAACTAGTTTACTTTTATCGGTTGGAAGACTTCTAGCAACAACTTTTAATCTTGGAAGTATTTCTTTAATTTCATCATCAGTTAATTTATTTAAATCTTCACTATCAATTGCAATATCATTTTCATTATCAATTAATCCTATTTCTTTTGCAATATTAATCGCAGTTTTTCTATTATCCCCTGTAATCATGATAGTTTGAATACCTGCTGATTTAGTTAGTTTAATTCCCTCTATTGCCTCTTTTCTTATTTCATCTTTTAAAAATATTACTGATACTAATGTAGAGTTTTTAAAGTTATTTGGATCTACATTTGTATTTATAATAAATGCAATTGCCCTAATACCTTTATTAGTCATAAAATCTATTTTTTGCTTTAATTTATCATTATTTTTTAACTCTTTTTTTTCACCATATTCATCATAATAAAATTTACAATAGTCAATTAATTTTTCGGGAGCTCCTTTTACCAAATTTAACTTACCATTCTTATCTACAGTTGTTACTGCATACTTATTCTTACTATCAAATTCAATAGTATTTAATTTTCTTATACTATATGTTTTTTCTATAGAAAAATCTAAAAGCGCCCTATCTGTTATATTACCTGCAAATACACATTTTTTATCATAGTCATAATTAGATGCATTATTTACTATTATAGACATTTTAAATATATCATGATACTTTTTATAATTATTTAGTTCAAATTCCTCATTAAATTCTTTTAGGTTACCTAAAATAAATGAATTTACCTCTAATTTTCCTTTAGTTAAAGTACCTGTTTTATCAGTAAATAAAATATTTAAACTACCTGATGTTTCTATTCCCACAAGTTTTCTAACTAAAACATTATCTTTAAGCATTTTTTTCATATTACTAGAAAGAACAAGTGTAATCATCATTGGAAGTCCTTCAGGTACCGCAACTACAATAATAGTTACACAAAGTGTTAATGCATATAGTAATTTATCAAGTACAAGTGGGATATCTGTTATAGATTTTTTTATAAGTTCAATATTAAAATTATTATCGATTATGAATTCTGAAAAAAGATATGAAAAAGCACAAACAAAAGCACAGATATACCCTATTTTACTTATTATTTTAGCAAGATGTGATAATTTAATTTTTAAAGGACTATCTGGTGCTTTATCAGTAAGTTCTTTAGTAATTGATCCATACATTGTATCAAGACCTACTTTATCTACCTTCATTATTCCTTTATTAGAATAAACAACAGTCCCTCTAAATACCCTATTTTTATCAGTCACATTCCCATTTACCTTATACTTATATACTTCCTTACTCTCACCAGTTAAAGATGATTCATCTATCGATACTTCACCATCAATTAAATAACCATCTGCAGGAATCTTATCTCCTGATTCTAATATAACTAAATCATTTACTACTACATCATCTATATTAACTTCAAAAATCTTTCCATTTCTCTTAACCTTACATTTTATTTTACTTGCATCTTCTTGCATTTTATTAAACGCTTTTTCTGAACCATACTCAGAAAGTGATGATATAAATGTTGCAACAAATATAGCAATCACTATACCGAGTGTTTCAAAAAAATCAAAATCCTTAAATAAGAATATTACTTTTATGGCAAGTGCAATTAATAATATTTTTATTATTGGATCCGCAAGTGCATCAAGTAAAAAATTAATAAATTTATTTTGTTTTACAATTGAGATTGAATTACTACCATGTTTTTTTCTAGATTTAACTACTTCCTCATCACTAAGACCATTACCTATATAATTGCTCATAATATTCCTCCTAAGAAATATTACTTATGTAAGTATATATTTATTACTAAAATAATTCGACAATTATATTTTTATAATTATGGATGAGTTCTAAAATACATTATAAATTCATTTAATTTAGTAGGTGAAATAAATGAATATTGGTTATAGTTTTTTAATTACATCTCTTGCAGGATTATCAACTATGCTTGGAATGGTAGTACTTTTATTTAATAAGAAAAGTAAAAATAAAATAATAGCGGCATCACTTTCTTTTGCAGCAGGTGTAATGCTTTGTGTATCTCTTTTAGATTTAATACCAGAATCAATTAATCTTCTAACTAGTAGATATAAAAATTTTGTTAGTATTATGTTTTTCTTAATATTTTTATGTATAGGTGTATTAACATCTATGTTTATTGATAAAAAAATGCCTGAAAATAAGGATAATAATGGATTATATAGAGTTGGAATTATATCTATGCTTGCAATAATTCTTCATAATATTCCTGAAGGAATTGCAACCTTTATGGCATCAAGTTTGGATACTAAACTTGGATTATCACTTGCAGTTGCGATTGCGATGCATAATATACCTGAAGGAATAAGTATATCTGTTCCAATTTATTATTCAACTAAAAATATAAGAAAATCATTATTATATACACTTGTATCTGCTTTATCTGAACCATTAGGAGCAATACTTGCATTTTTATTTTTACAAAACTTTGTAACTGATTCATTTATGGGAATGTTATTTGCATTTATCGCAGGTATAATGACCCATATATCATTTTATGAACTTCTTCCTACTTCTAAAAAATATAATGAAAATAAATTAACATCATTATTCTTTATAATAGGTATTATATTTATGTGTATTAATTTATTTATACTATAAAAATGCAATATCGTAATGATATTGCATTAATTATTTTAACTACCAAATCCAAATAAATTATTACTTCCATATTTCCTTAGTTATTTATTAAAGAATACCACTTATACAGTAAACCAAAATATAATACATCATATCCTGCATTATAACTCATAGTATCAAATCACTTTGTAGTTTCTCTTAATACTAATAATCATTCGCTTTTAGTATATATAAACTAAGTTTATTTATAAAATCACCACCAATCTTTTTAATATTTAATTAAATGTTAAAATCTATAGTTATCGGGTAATTTTAAAATCAACATTTTACCTTTTTCTTCTTTTTTTATTTGTCCCTTTTTATTTATTAGTAATTGTTTTTCTAAATTATATAAATATTTAAGTACTTGTTTTCCCATATTATTTTAATAAATTAGTAAAGTCAAAATAACTATTTTTAGTACTGTCTTGTTTAGGATATTTTGAGTAATTATTAAGCTTTACTTCTTCCTTATCTCCTTTACTATTTACATTAATTACTTCTTCTATTTTATCTATTATAAACTTACCATACTTAGAGTTAATATCTTCAATATTTCTTGATACAATATATATCTTATTTTTTAATTCAACTGAAGTTTCTAATAAATCTTCAAAATTAGTTATTTTCATTAAGGAATCAAAATTATCCAATATGAAATTAAAAGGTATTTTATTTAACTCAGTTATTTTAAATATTTCATTAATAACTGAATTAGTTAATTTTGCATATTCATTATTTCCTAATACAAAAATAGCTGTTTTCTCATTTACTTTACTTAAATTTATCTCATTTGAACATAATAAATTTAATAAATTCTCAGTAATAATATATTTATTTAATTCTTGTTTTAAAACAGATATTATACCTCCTCTTGTTTCTATAGGAGATAATGCAGTTCCAGATACTAGCATATATTCAGGACTCATAATATCTAGATTACTTACATACTTCTGAAACTTATCATAGTTATCCTTATTTAAACCTGAAACCATTAATTGAATGCTACCTAAATTTATTTTATTTTCATCATTACATTCATTAAATAGAATTAAAATTAATCCTGATAAATAATCCGCAGCTGAATCTTGCCAAAATGGATCCATTACATTCTGTATGCTCATAATACTGCGTGAAAAATCTTTTATTAATTTAATTGCAATATCTTTTTTTCCATTTTTATAATATTTATATGGTAATAATAATGGATTAAAACCATTTGATAAAGTAGAATCTTTAAAATTAATAACATATGCCTTATATCCATTATCAATTAACTCTTGCATATAATTTTTATAGTATTCTTCTTTATTATCTACTATTAATAAATTTTCGTTATTTTGTATTAATTTATTAACTTCTTTAAACATAATATCTTTTGTTTTACCAGAAGATATTTTTCCTAATATTAAATTTGTATTTTTCATATATTTATCCTCTCCTTTTAACCTTTACCGGTTCAATATTTATCTTTTTATTTAAGATAATTTTATTATTTACTATATTACTTCTTAAATAGTCAATTTTTCTAATATTATCTTGAATTATATCTGCCTGTTTTAATAATTGCTTTCTTTTAAGAAGCATAACATCATTTGTAAAATTATCCCAATTTTGTTTTATTTCTTCTAAAGAAAACCCTACTTCTTTAAGCATTAATATTAATTTTAAATCATCAATTTGTTCATCACTATAATATCTATATCCAGTATATAAATCTACTTCTATAGGTTTAAATAAATTGATTTCATCATAATATCTAAGCGTTTTAACAGGTACATTAACTTCTTTAGAAAAATCTCCTATTTTATATAACATTTTCCCTCCTTCGAATACATATTAACATTATAGTTAACTGGAAAGTCAATACTTATTTTAAGATATATATTTATTTTTACAAATTCAAAACAATATTTGAAATTATATTTTTACCCTCTCTATAATTCTAATTTTCATTTTTTTGTTCGCTACATCATATGAACAAATATCACCTATTTTCTTTTTATATATTGCTTTCCCAATCGGACTATTTAATGTTATTTCACATATATCTAGCTCCTCATTAGGAATAAATTTACCAGTTAATTTAATAATTTCATTTTCTATATCATCTTCTGAATATATAAATTCAATTTTAACAATATCATTTATATTTACAAGATTTTCATCATATGTATCATTTATAACTTTTAATTTTTTTGATTGTTCTAGCATTGTTTTAATATTATTATCTATCATTCTATTAACTCGCATTGCTTCTTCATATGCAGGGTTATCATGCCAGCCATCTCCAACATAATCATTATAAGCTTTGCTTAAAGTGTTTGCATTAGTTAAACTTGAATTTTTAAGATCTTCAAATTTTTCATAGAATTGCTTATATCCTTCTTCAGTAACTAATATTTCGTTCATAAAATCACTTCCTTGTATGTTAACATTATACCATAAACTTTATATCATCCGCTAACAAAAAAGATATCTATGTTTATTGTTTACATCACATTATTAAAAAAAACTCTTTTTATGAGTCATTCATCTAAAGAGTTCTTTAATTTTCAATTTCTATATCTCCACAATCATTTTCTATCTTTAAAGTAATATCTGACTTATGATAATTATTATTTATTTTAACATCTCCTAAATCAGTTTTAGCATCTATATATACATCTTTAATATTATTTATTCTTATATCACCATAATCATTAACTATTTTAGAGTTTTCAGTAAGACTAATTGTATCAATTTTAATATCACCACAATCATCTTTTATATCTAAATATTTATTTATTTTTTTAATTATTATATATCCATAACTATTTCTAACATTTAAATTATTTACAGTTCCGATTTTAACATCTCCGCATTCTTCCTCAACTTTAGCATTATTTGCATTATTAATTTCTATGTCACCATAATTATTTTTAACATTAATTTCAGATGCTGATTCAATAATTACATCACCACAATCTTCCTCAATATCTAGTTTTGCATTATTAAAACTTTCTACTTTTATGTCGCCATAATTATTATTTATTATAATATTTTTATCGAAATTTTCTGGAATATAAATAACTAATTTTGATTTTCTATTAAAACAAAAACCAATACATTTTTTATTTTCAACATTAACTTCTAATATTCCACCATCATTTTTTACATCATGTTTTTTTAATTTATCTTCATCACCATATATCATTGTTTTTATATTATTATTAGTATTTCTTTTAATTTCTATATCTGATGAATCAACATTTATTTTTATATCAGTAAAATTATTATCATATTCTTTTTCAAGTAATAAATTAGTACTTGCTTTATCATTAAAATCAAATCTAAAATTTTTTAATCCACCTAATCCACCTTTTAATGCAAATATTAAAAATGTAATAAAAAATAAAACTATGATTGATAATAAACATATTAAAGTTATAATTAATGGTTTATTATTCTTCATTTTTATCACCACCTTTTAACATAAATATAAGTTTTACTATTTCTTCAACTAATCCATTTATTATAAATATAATCCATGTAATATGCCATGCCATTGTTATAAAACTTACAAGAAAGTATATTATTACAGATATTATACCTATAATTTCGTTTATTTGTTTTATAGTTTTTTCTTCTTTAGTAAGTTCATGTTTTTCTTTTTTATTTACTATAGAATTATATACTATAATACCAGTTGCTACTGCGATTATAATAAGAAATATACAGAATCCTAAAATTGGACTATTTAATATTGTTGAAGAAAATATTAACCATACTACTGAAAAAATATATAAAAATACAGATATACCTATATTCCTTGCACTATTTATCTTTACATTTTTATTTGCATTTTCAATAATATCTTTTTTACCTGTTAAAAGTTCATCAGTTGTAATATTATAAAATTCACATATTGGAACTATTTTATCAAAATCAGGGGTTGATTGATCTGTTTCCCATTTTGATACAGTTTGCCTTGTTACATTTAAAACATTTGCAAGTTCTTCTTGTGATAAATTTTTTTCTTTTCTTAATTTTAACAATCTTTCTCCAATTGTCATAATAACACCTCTTTCAAATAAAATTATAATATTTTTTTCAGTTGCAATCTACCAAACATACTTTGAAATTTGTCAACCATGCTTAACATATTATATTTTATCATAAAAATTTGGCTAAAAAAAGATGTTGTGATAATCTATTATTACATTTTTAAAGGAGGTTTTCTTATGGATGAAACTACAATTAAAAAGCATAAATTATTGTTTGAATTGGTGAACGAAGTAGATAATATTAAACAAACTGATGAGATTATAGATATTGATTTTAATTTAGGTTTTAAAGAAAGTATAAGTGACTTTGAAAGACACAATGATAAAGTATTTAATATTAACGTATATATAATCACAAGATTATTTAAGGGCGAATATGAAAAAATAAAAGAAGAAAAAGGAAAATTTACTTTAGAAGAATATTATGAATTTATTGATGGATTAGATTTACCAGACATAATTCAGGAATATTATATAAAGATGCCTCAAATGGTTGCGCAAAATAAAATATTATCTTATGTAACTGATATACCTAGTTATCTAGATATTATAAAAGGCTAATTAGTTAGCCTTCTTTTTTTATTATATAAATTTCATTATCTTTATAAAATGCATAAAATATTTGTTCAATATCTATATTCTTTTTTCTTAAAATTGTTTTAATCCATTTTCTATTTTTATTTATATATTTTAAATTTTTTTCTTCTATAACTCCATCAAGTATTAAAGGAAGAGGAAAAACATTATTATCATTATCTTGTTTTTTAAATACTGATAACTTACCATTTGTTTCTAAAATTGCAAAATCTACTTCTTCTATTGTTCTTATTCCTTTATCTCTAAGTTGAAGAAGTAAATCATTTAAATTATATTTTTGATTTCTCATTTCACTAAAGTTAAGTTTACCATTTGAAATTATCACACTCTCTTTACCATCAAGTACATCCCTAAATTTATTACTTTTTAATGATAGTCTTGCAAATACAATTTGAAATGTAACAAGTGTTACTGCAGGAACAATAACATACCATATAGGATCTTTATAATTTTCAATACTAATTGCAATTAATTGTGAAATAAGCATAGATATTATAAAATCAAATACCCCAAGTTCCCCAACTTCTCTTTTACCCATCACTTTATATGAAATTACTACGAGAAAATAAAAGAATATTGTCCTAAAAAATATAGTTAATAACATATTTATCACCTATTTTATTTTGTTTTAAATCATATTATTTTATACATTTGAATAATATTTATTAAGGTGATTATATGAAATATTTAAAAACAATTATTTTTGAATTTATTATTCTAATTACATTAACCCTAATAACAACAATATTATATTATTTTGATTTAACTAGTTCAAATGCAAATAATATATTTAAGATTATAAGTTTTGTAATTATATTTGTATCTACTGGTATTTATATAGGCAAAAATAGTAATAAAAAAGGATGGTTTGAAGGATTAAAAATATCTGGAATAAACATATTATTATTTCTAATTATAGCACTACTTTTTAAATATGATTTTAATATAAAACAATTTATTTATTACTTAATAAGTTCTTTTACAGTAGTACTAGGTAGTATGATTGGTATAAATTTTAGAAAGAAAAAATAAAAAAATGCGATCCGTATTTTTTTAATTTATATTCAAATTATTTTCTACACTTTCATCTAGGAAAAACTCTGTAGTTTGATCATAAAGATTATCATAATTATGATTATTAAATATAACATTACCAAGGATTTTATTATTAACAGGTACATATGCACAAACAAACTCTGGTCTTAAATATAACTTACCATCATTAGCCTTATAATATATCGGATAAGCATTTTCATTATTTTTTTCAACTGATGATTTTGGAAGTTTTATAATGAATACACCTCTTGATAATTTATAATCCTCGCAGTACATAATTTGAGCAAGCATAAAAACAAAATTATCCATTTTTTGTACATGATTAGTGTAATCATTATCACTATCAAATTTAATCCCCTTAGAAAATATCTCTTCAGGTAAACTGGCAGTTCTATGAATACCAATAATATATTTATCACTTTCATAGTCATAAAGTTGCTGCAAGGTTTCCCCCGTAATTTTATCTATTTTATTATTCACAATTTCATACATATGATTTCTATCATCTTGCAAAAATGGAAGTTCCGCCTTCTTATACTTTTCTTTTATATGATAAACTTCTTTACTTAAAATTTCAGATATTTTTTGTGCCTGAGTAATTATTGCATCCTTCGTTTGATCATTAAACATACCTATAACATAATCTTCTCTGTAACCTGCATTTAAAAACATTTTAGCAATTAAATTCGGATTATTATCATAAATTTTCTCTAACTCTTCTTTTGTATATTTCATTTACTGACACCACTATAATTTCTTATAAAATCTTCTTTAAACTTTAAAAAATAATCATCATCAATTGATTTTCTAATATCTTCCGTTAATCTTATTAAAAATCTTATATTATGAATAGATAAAAGCCTACCTGCAAGTTGTTCATTTGCAACAAGTAAATGTCTTATATATGCCTTAGTATAGTTTTTACATGTATAACAATCACAGTCAGCTTCTATAGGAGTAAAATCTTCTTTATATTTAGCATTTCTAAGATTCATTTTGCCATACCTAGTAAATGCATTACCATGACGAGCTATTCTTGTTGCAAGCACACAATCAAACATATCTATTCCTCTTTGAACACCTTCTAAAATATCAATAGGCTCGCCAACCCCCATTAAATATCTAGGTTTATCTTTTGGTAAAAAAGGGATTGAGTAATCAATTGCATTATACATATCCTCTTTAGACTCTCCATCATTTGCAACACCACCAATGCTATACCCATCAAAATCAAGCTTAACAGTTTCTTTAGCAGAAAATTCTCTTAAGTTTTTATATGCTCCACCTTGAACTATTCCAAAAAGGGATTGATTTTCATTTTTATGTACATCTTTACCACGTTTTGCCCATCTAAGTGTTCTTTCTATACTATTTTTCATATAATCATAGTTAGCACTAGCAGGAGGACATTCATCAAAGCTCATTGCTATATCACTATCTAACTTATTTTGAATCTCTATACTTTTTTCAGGGGTTAAAAACAATGCACTGCCATCAATATGACTTTTAAATTTTACTCCCTCTTCGCTTATATCTTTAGGTTTAGCAAGTGAAAATACCTGAAATCCCCCCGAATCAGTAAGAATTGGTCCATCGTAATTCATAAATTTATGCAATCCTCCAGCTTTTTCAACTATATCTTCACCTGGTCTAAGCCATAAATGATATGTATTTGAAAGTATTACTGCACTTTTTGCATCTTTTAATTCTTCTGGTACTAAAGTTTTAACATTCGCAAGTGTTCCAACTGGCATAAACATAGGTGTCTCGTATGATCCATGATTAGTATGTAATATACCATGTCTTGCATTTGTATTTTTATCTTCTTTTAATAATTCATATTTAACTTTCATAACTTCAACTCATTTCCTATAATTTATTTCTTTTTATATTGTTATAACAATATAACCTATTTAGTATATTATCATTATTAATTGTATTATTATTTATTCTTATATGCATCATACTATCAACATCCTTTGGAAAATTTACAATATGCACATCTCCTAATTGATACTCTAACCTTCTAAAATTTCTCATAAATTTATCAGTAATATTAGTTTGTATATTATAATGTTCCTCCTTAGCAGATTCTTCAATTTTTCTAAATTCCTCCTGTGACACTTTATCCTTAAACTTATTAACCCGATAATCAATAGCCTTCTCTTTTGCTTTATATCTTATCGGCATATAATCTATTACCCTTATATCATTAATATTAATTTCTTTTAATTTTTTAATAAATATGGTTAATGATACTAATGCACTTGGAGTAACATCCTTTATATTATCTAATGCATAGTCATCATAAATTTCTTTATTTACTCTATACAATATTCTATTTACCTTTTTTGTATATTCATTTTTTTGCACTTTCTCAATCCTTTGAATAGCATATATATAACATATACCTTCACTTATACCATAAAATATTTCAGGAAGCTTAAATACTTCGTTATTACTCCTATCTCTTACAATATAACTACTAAATGAATATGGTGTTTCAAGTATTGGATTATTTAGCTTTATTTCATATTCTATATTACTATATTCCAGAAAATCTATATCAGTTAAATAAACTATTTTAGAATTTTTATCATATAATGTATCATCTAAAAAATTTATTCTCATTCTTAAAAAATTTATTGGATTAATTAAATCCATATCAGTTACATTATTCCATAAATTTGAAATAATAAAATCAATTATATAAGTTTTATTACCATTATAATATACGTAATCTATGTTTTTTAAACTTGAATTTAGGATAATATCTATCATTTTCTTAGTATACTGCACAAGTAATTGATTAAATAAATCTATATCAGATATAATAAGTGTTTCTGAAACATCATAATTTGTATATTTTTTATTATCATTTAATAATGTTTGAAATTCTATATTAAAGTTCCAACCATCTATCTTTAAATTATCATCTCTGATGGCAGGCAATATTTTATTATAAAATTCATTTAAAATTAATTCATCCATATTAACTCCTATTTAATAAACATTGAATCGCCAAAAGAGAAAAATCTATATTTATTTTTAACTGCTTCCTCATATGCATTCATTATGTTTTCTTTAGATGCAAATGCGCTTACAAGCATAACAAGTGTTGACTTTGGAAGATGAAAATTAGTTATTAATGAATCAATAGCCTTAAATTCATATCCGGGATATATAAATATATCAGTCCATCCAGAGCACTGTTTAAATTCATTATATAAATTCATTATTGTCTCTAGAGTTCTAGTAGTAGTTGTACCAACGGAGATTATTCTTCTTCCGTCCATTTTTGCTTTATTTAGATTATCAGCAGTTTTTTTATCCATTTCATAATATTCACTATGCATTTTATGTTTAGAGATATCATCTACTTGAACAGGTCTAAATGTACCAAGTCCAACATGTAGGGTTATCTCTTCAATTTCAACACCCTTATCCTTTAATTTTTCTAAAAGTTCATTAGTAAAATGTAGTCCCGCTGTAGGAGCAGCTGCACTACCACTTTTTTTAGCATATACAGTTTGATATCTATTTTTATCTTCTAACTTTTCGTGTATGTATGGTGGAAGTGGCATTTCACCTAATTTATCTAGTATTTCAAGTAAGATACCATCATAAATAAATTTAAATCTTCGTATTCCATCTTCCCCTTCGTAAATACACTTTAATTTTAATATATTAGAAAAATTAATGATTGTACCTATCTTTACTCTTTTAGCTGGTTTACATAAACATTCCCAAGTGTTAGAATCTATCTCTTTTAGCATCAATACTTCAATAACTGCACCTGTTTCTTCTTTTATACCTATTAATCTCGCAGGTAACACCTTTGTATTATTTAAAACAAGTACATCTCCCTTATTTAAATAATTAATTATATTATCAAATCTTTCATGGATTATTTCACCTGTTTTTCTATCTAAAACTAATAATCTAGAGTGATCTCTATTCTTAAGTGGAGTTTGTGCAATTAATTCTTCAGGTAAATAATAGTCAAAATCATTAGTTTTCATTTTATCGACTTCCTTTTTTTAAATTATAACATAACAAAAGAGATTTTTAAATAATCTCTTAATCAAATATACTTTTTTGATAATCTATTCCTAGATGGTCATAAGCCTTTTGGGTTACTACTCTTCCTCTATTCGTTCTTTTTAAAAATCCATTTTGAAGTAAATATGGTTCATATACATCTTCAATGGTCGATACTTCTTCTCCAATAGAGGCCGCTAGAGCATCTATTCCAACAGGCCCACCATTAAATTTATATATTATTGATTTAAGTAAATTATGGTCTGTATCATCTAACCCTTCAGAATCAACCTTTAACCTATCTAATGAATCCTTAGTTATATTTAAATCAATATTACCATTACCATTAACAAGTGCAAAATCTCTAACTCTCTTAAGTAATCTATTAGCTATTCTTGGTGTACCTCTTGCCCTTTTAGCAAGTTCAATTGCAGCATTTTCTTCAATCGTTACTTCAAATACTTCTGATGTTCTTTTTATAATATTACATAAATCTTCTTCATTATAATATTCAAGTTTTGATATTATTCCAAACCTATCTCTAAGTGGGGATGTTAAATCACCAACCCTTGTAGTTGCTCCAACAAGTGTAAATGGAGGCAAATCAATTTTTATACTTCTAGATGATCCATCATTACCAATTATTATATCCAAAGTAAAATCTTCCATTGCAGAATATAGTACCTCTTCAACAACTCTTGGCATTCTATGAATTTCATCTATAAAAAGTACATCGCCTGGTTCTAAACTTGATAATATAGCTGCTAAATCACCTGTTTTTTCAATCGCAGGACCACTAGTTGTTTTTATATTACTAGATAACTCATTTGCAATTATAAAAGCAAGTGTTGTTTTACCAAGCCCTGGTGGACCATATAATAAAGTATGATCTAAAGGTTCATCTCTCATTTTAGCTGCTTTAATAAATATATCAATATTTTCCTTTACGTCATTTTGGCCTATGTATTCTTTTAAAAACTTTGGTCTTAGGGAAAGTTCAAACTCATCTTCTAATTTTTTTTCTTCATCAAGAATTCTATCCATATATCCTCCTTATTTAAGTAGTAATTTTAGTGCTTCTTTTATTTGATCTTCTATTGTTAAACTTGAATCAACCTTAGGTGTAATCTTTTTAATATCAGCATTTTTATATCCAAGTGATACTAAGGCCTCCGTAAGTTCATCATTTATAATATCATTTTTATTTATTTGACTACTAACTAATTTACCTTTTAAATCTAATATAATCTGTCTTGCTACTTTATCCCCAATTTTAGGAAATTTTTTCAAATACAATATATTTTCCCTTTCAATAGCATCAATTATCCCAGAAGTTGAACCAGTTGCAAGCATAGGAAGAGCCATTTTAGGACCAAGACCTTTTACATCTATAAGTTTTAAAAATAAAGACTTATCTTCTTTTGTTTTAAATCCAAATAGTGTATTTTCATCTTCTCTAATATGCTGATAAATATATACCTTATATTCATCACCTTCATTAAATGAATATGGCAAAGCGGTATATATTTTAAATCCAATATTATTAGTTTCAAGCACTATATAATTACTTTCTATTGCATTTATCCTTCCTTTTAAATATTCGAACATATGTTATCACCTATTTAATTATAACAAAAAAAAAAGAATAAATAAACATTATTCTTTAAATTCAAATTCAAAATCGAGTATTCTTACTATATCTCCTTCTTTAGCCCCAATTTCTTTAAGTTTATCGTCTACTCCCATCTTACGTAATTTATTAGCAAATCTTCTTGCACCTTCATCTGTAAATTTAGTCATTTTAAGAAGTTTTTCTATTTTTTCACCTTTTACAACATAACAGCCATCTTCCTTATATATATCAAAAGGTATTTCTTCCATAAATTTATATAATACATGACTTTCAAATGCTTCTTCTTCATATAAAGGTTTATCTTCTATACTATCAAGTATATCTGCTATTTTGATTAATACTTCATCAATACCCTCATTATTTAGTGCAGATATTTCAAACACTTCTTCTTTAACTTTTTTCTTAAACTCTATCAAATTTTCTTTGGCATTTTCCATATCCATCTTATTTGCAATTATTACTTGCGGTTTAGACAATAATTTTTTATCAAAATCAGAAAGCTCCTTATTAATAGTAATATAATCTTCATAAGGGTTTCTTCCCTCAAGTGCGCCCATATCAATTATATGTGCAATTACTTTTGTTCTTTCAATGTGTCTTAAAAATTGATCACCAAGTCCTTCACCAAGTGATGCACCTTTAATTAACCCTGGAAGATCTGCCGCAACAAACACTCTTTCATCTTTAGTTTTTACAACTCCTAAGTTTGGAGATAATGTTGTAAAATGATATGCTGCTATTTTAGGTTTTGCTTTAGATATTTTTGATATTAATGTACTTTTCCCAACACTTGGCATACCTACAAAACCTACATCGGCAAGCAGTTTAAGTTCTACTTTTAATTTTCTTTCTTCGCCAGGTTCTCCATTTTCAGAAAAGTTTGGAGCTGGATTATTATGAGTAGCAAATGCTGTATTCCCTCTTCCACCTCTTCCACCTTTTGCAACTACAACTTGATCTTCCTTACCTGTTAAATCTGCAAGTATTAAACCTGTATCCATATCTGTTACAACAGTTCCTTGAGGTACTTTTACTATTACATCTTCTGCTCCTTTACCATTCATATTTTTACCAAGCCCATTAGATCCCTTTTCACCTTTTATTTGTTTTTTATATCTTAAATCCAAAAGAGTTTTAAGTCCTAGATCTACTTTAAAAATGATATCGGCACCTTTACCACCATTTCCACCGAACGGTCCACCCATTGAAACATATTTTTCTCTTCTAAATGCTGTACATCCATCTCCACCATTACCAGCTTTAACATTAATTATAACCTCATCTACAAACATAGATAGTCACCTTCTTTCAGTATTTATTATAAATTACTAATTTTTAAATGATGCATCCACATAATATATTACGCGATGTTCTTTAAAGTATTGCTTTTCAAAATCAGTCATAATATTTTCTATCTTTCTTTCGTCTTTATGTAAGTCTAAACTTACCTTATCAAATGAGTACCAATATTTACTTAGATTTTCAAGTGCTGATGCAAATAATATCTTATTATCCGTCTTTAAAATTATGTGCTTATCTTTCTTAAATATTCTATCATATAGTTTTAAATAACTTTCATGAGAGAATCTTTTCTTTTCATCTTGTTTTTTTGGCCAAGGTTCTGAAAATGTTAAATATATTGTATTAATTTCTTTACCAAAATAATTAATAATATTTCTAGCATCTGCACAGATCATTTTTAAATTATTTAGTTTCTGACCTCTTATATTACTAATTGCAGTTGCTGTTTGAGATTTATCAATCTCAAGACCAATATAATTAATATTTGGATGTGCTTTTGCCATTTCAATAATAAAACTTCCTCTTCCCATTCCAAGTTCTAAACATATTGGATTATTGTTATTAAAAACTTCATTCCATTTACCCTTATAATTTTCTGGATTTTTAATAAGATATGAGCTACTATCTATGATACTATCAGCATTCTTTATTACATTATAACGCATAATTACACCTCTAGAGTATTTTATCATAATTTATATAAAAATAATAGATATTAAAAAAAGAAAAAATCATCTTAAAGATGATATCAGAGTGTTGACAAACTACCTATTTTTAAAAATTTAATATTTTAGTGAATTGAAAGTGGTAGAAAAATGTCAAAATATAAGTAATTTTAGATATTAAAACCCTAAAATTGCTATTTTTTTGCTCTTTTGTGGGTGATATA
>JAGBAW010000010.1 GCA_017938725.1 Bacilli bacterium
ATAAAAATCCAGAGTTTAGAGAATATATGAGTAGAGAAGAAGATTTAAGAAAGATAAGAAATTCAAGATTATCAGTAGCGAAAAGAAAAGCAAGAGAAGAGGGCTTAAAAGAGGGATTAGAGGAAGGAAGAAAAGAAGGAATAAAAAAAGGAAAAAAAGAAGGAATCGAACAAGGAATTAAACAGGGAATAGAGCAAGGTATTGAGAAAGGCATTGAGAAAGGTTCAAAAGAAGTTTCTGTTAAGATTGCCAAAAATATGCTAAAAAGGGGTATTAATATAAATGAAATATCTGAAATTACAAATTTAACTATTGAGGAAATAAATGATATAAAATAAAAGGTGATAATATGAGTAATATTTATTTGATTTATGGTGATGAAAATTACATAATAAAAAACGAATTAAATAAAATTATAGATAATTCAAATGTAGTTGAGGATAATATTATTAAGTATAATTTAGATGAAGTAAATGTTTCTGATGTGATAGATGAAGCATGCATGATTAGCATGTTTGATAGTAAAAAAGTCATAATATGTGAGAAATGTTCATTTTTAACAGTAGAAAATAAAAAAGAAATTAATCATGATATAGATTCTTTGATTAGATATATAAATAGTCCTTTTGAAGATGTTTATTTAATATTTGTTGTAGAAAATCAAAGATTAGATGAAAGAAAGAAAATAGTTAAGGAATTAAAAAAATGTAGTAAGGTAGTAGAGTGTAAAAAACAAGAAAGTCATAATTTAAATAATTATATTTACGAGTATTTTAAAAGTAATTCTTATAATATAGATATGTCGCTTGTAAGACTAATTGTTGATAAGGTAAAATATGATTTAACCAATATAATAAATGAATGTGACAAGCTAATGAATTACAAGGATAATGATAAAAACATTACCAAAGAAGATGTAGAAAGTGTTATAAGGGATAATATAGAGGATAATATATTTTCATTGACAAATGCAATAATGGAAAAGAATGTATCCAAGGCAATTAAGATATATAATGACTTAACTTTGATGGGAGAAGAGGAGATTAAATTAATAGTAATGATTGCTAATCAATTTAGATCAATTTTACAGGTTAAATTAATGGTTAAAAATGGCTATAAAGAAAGAGATATGGCAAGTATTATAGGTGAACATCCATATAGAGTAAAATTAGCATTATCAAGTAACTATACTATAAAAGAACTAATAAATAAATTAAAAGGATTAGAGAAACTAGATTTTGATATAAAAACCGGAAATATTGATAAAAAATTCGGGTTTGAATTATTTTTGCTTGGCACATAAAAAGAGATTACTCTTTTATTAAATTCATAATCTCTTTTTTTACCAAATTACAATCATATATAGATGTAACCTTTAACTCTAAATTTAAATCCTTATTATAGTTTGTATAAATAGGAATGTTTATTTTCTTTTTTATCTCATTTAAATATTTCTGCCCTTTTTTATTAAATCCTAGAATCCTTATATAATTTATATCCTTCCTTTTCTTTGCATCTTCTTTTGTATAGCCAACAAGTATAGATAAAAGCATTCGTTTTATTTTACTATAGGTATACCTTTTAGATTTTATATTCATAATGAGTTCATTATAGCTATTAGAATCGTATATTACTTTCTTTATTTTATTTTCAATACCTTCTTCTATACCATGATAGATATTTAAGTTATCTATATCACTTAATATTTTATATTTAAGTAGTGGAAAATAATCATCAATAAAATATAACTTATTTTTTAAATATTTATATGTACCACTTGGTACATATTTTTTAATTTTTTTCTTTTTAATATTTTCCCTTATGCTACTTGCACTTGTTATATATTTAGTAAGTTTAGTACTATTATGTTCATTAGTTCTTTTAATTGTTAATGGAATAATTTTACTATTTAATTTTTTCAATTCTCTAACATAACTTATTCCTAAAATATCATTAGGACTATTTATGCCTTTATATCCAAAACTTTCTAATGCCTTAGATAGTGCAGTAGGATAATTTATACCCTTATCTATATACTCTTTTACCTTTAAATCATATTCATTTGTTAACTGAATATCTGCTATTTTGCTAATCGTAATTATATCATTAGATTCTGACCCAAATACTAAATAATCAACTTTTAAGTGATTAAGTATAGAGCATGCCCCAAAAGCAAATATATCAGCTGATTCACATGTAAATTCAAAGGGAAGTTCAACAACTAAATCAATATTATTCCTAAGTGCGATTTCAGTTTTATCCCACTTATTTATTATTGATGCATCTGCTCTTTGCGTAAAATTACCACTCATAACAAGTATAATCATTGAGTCTTTGAACATTTCTTTAATTTTATTAATATGATATAAATGACCATTATGAAACGGATTATATTCTGCAATTATACCAATCGTTTTCATAAAAACACCTCTATATCGATTTTATCATTATATATAAAATTTGTAAAATAGATGTAGTTGCAATTTTTTTAAATATAATATATAATCTTATTGTATTGGACGTGATATCATGATTATTAATTTAACAAAACTGATAACTAAGATATCTGATAATATAGATATTGATGAAGAGTTAGAACTTGATAAAAGTTACTTAGAAAATACAGATATAAGAGATATAAGTAAAATAAAAATAAAGGGAAATATAGTTCCTTTTGAAAATCAGTTTGAACTTAATTTAAATATTAAGTGTACATTAACATTAGTGTGCAGTATATCACTTGAAAATGTAAAATATGATATTAATATCACAATTAACGAAGTAATTGGAGAGTCTGATGATTCTGTAGATATTGAAGAAAATAATAAAATTATTAATAATACTATTGATTTAATTCCAATTATATGGCAAAATATTATATTGGAAGTACCTTTGAAAGTTATTAGCCCATCAGTAAAACTAGAGAATATTGAGGGTAATGGATGGAGATTTATAACTGATGAAGAGGTAATGGAAAAAGATATTGATCCAAGATTAGAAAAATTTAAAGAATTCTTAGATGAATAAAGAGAGGAGCGAAGGTTATGGCAGTACCATTTAGAAAGGTCTCTAAAACTAGAGGTAGAATGAGAAGAACACATTATAAAATTGAAGCAAATGGAACAGTTAAATGTTCAAATTGCGGTGCAGATATAAGATCTCATAGGGTTTGTCCTGAATGTGGATTTTATAAAGGTAAAAATGTAGTTGAAAAAGAAGAAGCAGCAAAATAATGCTGTTTTTCTTTGTCTTTGGAATATATGTCAAATTTAATATTTTCTATTTAAATTATATAGCAAATATTGTATAATTAATAATAGGTGAGGTATATGAATAAAACAAAAATAATTGCGACGATGGGTCCATCATCAAATTCAAAAGAGATAATTAAAGATATAATACAATCAGGTGTTGATGTAGTAAGAATTAATATGTCCCACTCATCCTTTGATGAGGCAAGAGATATAATATTAAAAGTAAGAGAAGTAAATAGAGAATTATCAACAATAACAGGCATAATGATTGATACAAGAGGTCCTGAAATAAGAACTACTACACTTGAACGAGATAAAATAAAATTAGAAGCGGGTAATAATATAAGAATAGTAAAGAGTAACATAAAGGGAAATGAGGATATAATTTCAATAACATTACCAGAAGTGATTAATTATATAAAAATAGGAGAGAGAATATTAATTAATGATGGGAATGTTGAACTTAGCGTTATATCCAAAACTACAGATACATTAATATGTGAAATAAAAAATGATGGTTATATTAAAAGTAATTGTAGTATAAATATCCCAAATGCAGATTTTAATTTAAAATTTCTTTCTGAATATGATATAGAAACAGTAAAATTTGCAGTTATGATGCAGGTAGATTATTTAGCTTTATCACATGTGAAAAATCAAATGGATGTACTAGATATAAATGATTTATTAATTGAATTATCTGATGATCATATTCAAATTATATCTAAAATAGAAAATAAAAGTGCTATAGATGAGATAAAGAATATATTAAAAGTAAGTGACGGCGTCATGGTGGCAAGAGGGGATTTAGGTATAGAGCTTGAAGTTGAAAGAATACCTAGTGTTCAAAAGAAAATAGCAGAGCACGCTAGAGAAGCTGAAAAAATATGTATAATAGCTACTGAAATGCTATCAAGTATGCAGGAAAGTCCAAGACCAACAAGAGCCGAAGTATCCGATGTTGCTAATGCAGTACTTGATGGAACTGATGCTATTATGCTTTCAAGTGAAACTGCAATTGGAAAATACCCAGTAGAAACGGTAACAACTACTAATAAAATAATAGATGAAATAGAAAAAGAAATAAATTATAATGATTTATTACTCGAATTTAATAGAAAGGAAAAACTTTCTATACCAGATGCAATTGCATATTCCACAGTTGATTTAGCAAATAGAGTTAATGCGGACGCTATAGTATGTTCTACTATATCAGGAAATACTGCTAAAAAAATAAGTCATTATAGACCCAGTGCATCAGTAGTTGCGCTTTCACCAGATGAAAAAACAGTATCAGGTTTAACAATTAACTATGGTATTATACCAATTAAAGTTCCAATGTATGAAAATACAGATGAACTTATTAATACTTCGGTACAAATAACTAAAAAAATTTTTAATCTAGATAGTGGGAAAAGAATAGTAATTTCCGGAAGTTTTCCATTAGGTAAGGTAAATTTTATTAAAATAGAAGAAATAAAATAAGGAGAATGATTATATTTTGAAAATAACTATTAAGGAACTTAATGATGTTAAAAATGAAATATTTAACAAATATATAGCAGATAAGGAAAAGGATGATATTGCTAAATTAGTGAATGATGAGGTTAAAAAAATATTAGGTGACTTTGAAGAATCTAAGGACAAGGAATTTATCATAGATGAATAAGGATATAGAAAGAGATTTATATACCGAAAAGTATAGAGAAAAAATGAATGATTATGTTAACAATATTGTACTTAACAACCCACTTTTAATAAAAGATTACCCTATACTAGAAACCGAATTTAATATTAATGGAACAAAAAAAGATATATATTCATTGGCATCAGAAAGAGATATTAAGAAGATGCAAATAAAGAGTGATAAAAACGAGTTAGATTATAAATTTAGTCAAAATAAAATAACTAAATTTGAATATGAAAATAAGATAGATGAAATAAACGATAAAATGAAATGTCAAGATTTATTATATGATGATTTAATATTTAATATAATAAATACAAATGATATATATATAATAGAAGAATCCATTTTAAAATATAACTTGAATAACATAGATCTAACAAGACTTGCTGAGGCTATATCCTCTGTTTCAGAAAATAAAATAGAAGAATTTAGAAGAAATAACAAAGGTTTTATGTTAGATAAATTGTCTTATTGGAATTATAAGTATAATAAGATATCAAAGGGTATAAGTAAAGCAAGAGAAGTAGAAAGTTTTATTATTAATTTGATAGATAAATAGTGCAAAGTTACTATATAATTATTTTTTGTATAAATTAATTATATTTATAAAATAATATTATCTTGAATAAAAATCTCATTTTGACTCAAAAGAGAGTTGAGAGGAGATTTTTTTATGGCAAGACATAAAGTTGAAATTACAGGTATAAAAACTTCAGAATTAAAGACATTAACAAGTGACGAACAATTAGATTTATTTAAAAAATTTAAAAATGGAGATTCTTCTGCAAGGGAAAAAATAATAGAGGGAAATTTAAAGTTAATCTTAAGTATACTAAAAAAATTTGTTAATAGATGTGATAATATGGATGATTTATTTCAAATCGGATGTATAGGATTGTGCAAGGCTGTAGATAATTTTGATTTATCTTATAATGTCAAGTTTTCAACATATGCTGTTCCTATGATTATAGGAGAAGTTAGAAGATATTTAAGGGATGATAGTATGATAAGAATATCTAGAAGCGTAAAAGATATAGCATATAAATCTCTAAAAGCTAAAGAACAATTTATGATTGAACATGGAAGAGAAGCAACAATTGGAGAAATATCAAAAATGATAGATATAGATGAAATGGATATAGTTTGCGCACTTGAGGCTACAAGGGGAACAATTAGTATGTTTGAACCTATATATAATGATGGTGGTGAAACTATATATCTATTTGATCAAATAGAAAATCCAAATGAATCAAGTACTAATTGGAATAATAAAATTATTTTATCTGATGCGTTAAACAAATTAAAACTAAAAGAAAAGTTTATAATTATGCAAAGATATTTAATAGGAAAAACCCAGATGGAAATAAGTGATGAACTTGGCATTAGTCAGGCACAAGTATCTAGAATTGAAAAGAATGCTATAAACAATGTAAAGAAGTTGATCAAGTAAATTTGAAAAAGCAAATAAATTGTGTTATAATACCTCTCGCGATTAACAAATGGAAGGAATATTTATATGAAGAAAAAAAGATTATTTTTAATGGAACTAGCCTTATTAAGTGTATTAGCAACAGGTTGTGGTAATGAAAAATCTAAAGCAAAATTAATAAGTGTAGGTGAAATAAGTAAAAGTAGTGATATATCGTTAGATAGATTAGACTGTATTGATGATGTAATAACATATGATGAAATGAAAGTAATAATAGAGGAAAATAAAAGACAAGAATTAATAGACGAGTGTAAAGAGGTGGTAGATAGGTACTCAAATATATATGAGATTAATCCAGATATAATATATAAAATAATAAAAGAAAACACTAACGATTTCTCATCAACCAATTTCAAAAATTTTAAAAATATTTATTCAGAGGAAGAAAACTATAATTCTTTTGACTCTCAAGTATTAATGCTTGTTCATGATGTTTATAAATATCCTAATAAATATGGATATGATAATGAATCAATAAAAAATAATGATACTCATGGTGATATATGTGATATGACTATTCGTGAGTTTATATATAAGAATGCGGATATACTTGATATTGATAAAGATACTGCACTTGCAATAGCATGTGCTGAATCTGGTTATTTTACTGATGGAATAGCAGTAAATAATAAAAATCCATTTGCCCTAAATATAAATGGATACATATATTATGATAATTTATATTTAGGAATACTAGAAGGATTAATTAATTTAAAGATAGGATATTCTTCTTTAGATATTAATTCGATGGCGTCAATTTATTGCCCTTATTATCCAGATATTTGGATTGATTATGTTAACGATGTTAAAAATGAACTATCAAATGGTAAAAAATTATATGATGAAGAAGAAAACGTATTAATATATAACTAGATATATGATAATTTATTTAATTAAGTAGGTATATGCTTAACTTTAATAAATATTGACAAATAATTTGCACATTATTTATTATTATGATATAATATCAAACGTTTGTGGAAAATATAATAATTATTATATTGTAAAGGGGTGATAAAAAATGCTAAGGGAGAATGTTATATATGTTAGAAGTTCAAATCAAAAAACTATATTTTGTACAAAACTTTATAAAATGTTTATTGAAAATAAATATTCAGATTATAATAAATTTATTGGTAGTGTTACAGCTATTTTTGGTCGTAAGGTTAAAGTAAGTGATATTAAAGAATCAATTGAACATGTTAGAAAATATATTTCGGAATCGAAAGCAAAAGAGATGGATTTGATATATAGTTACCAAATAGCACAGAGATTAAACGACAAAGTTAATATGGAAAAATGTAAAGAGGAATTAGAAAATATTAGTGCAAGAAGGAAAAATCGTGATTATATGATAAATTCTAAAAGGAACGTGAAAAATGGCATTTATTCATTAGAGAATATATTAAAAGAATTAAGGATAGTAATTGATGAAGGCGAGTCCTATAAAATCTTATATAAACAAGGGAAAATAGCTGACTCATTATTATTAACACATATAAGGGATTATTTGAATAAAATACCATCAGAGGATTATGTAAATTTTTTAATTTCTAATTATAACTTAGATGTTATAAAGGAGAATGAGATAAATTTATTTATAGAAGTTTTAAAACTTTATAAAATAAAAATTCTAAACAAAATTAATACATTAGACGATATTTACCCAAATGATAAAGAAGGACTTGAGCAAATAAAAAATGTTGAAGTTGCTGGAGAAGAATCATTACATGAAATTTACTTAAATTCAGCATCAAAGTTAAAAAAATGGAAAATAGAAAAACTACGAGGTTTGTATGATATATTCGGTAAATTACTAGAGCAAATTACTAAATCTAAGGAATATTGTCCATTTGTTTTTATAGATGTATTATCCCCTAGTGAGAAAAAGAATTTAATTAATTTTTCCCCAATTTTATATCAATTTTATCAAAAAATTTGTAAAGCAACAGAACAATATAATCAATTAGATAATATTAAAACAACATCAATAACGAAGATAAATGAAATTAAAGATATATATATTAAAAAATTATTTTTAAGCAATAACGATTAGTTATTTCTTTTTTTTTATTAAATATAATTAAGTAGGTGGTATATATGCGTTTATCAGAAATACAAAATAAAGACGTAATAAATATAAATACAGGTATGAAAGTTGGTAACATTATTGATGTTAAAGTAAATAGTGAAACAGGAAAAATTGAGTCTTTAATTCTTGAAAAGAAAAAATTTTCATCATTTTTTTCAAGTAATGATGAAATAGAAATATATTGGAATCAGATTAATAAAATAGGTGAGGATGTTATTTTAGTGGAAAGTTTAACCATTTAATGTTATAATATATTTGATAATAGGAGGAAATATGGAAAAAGCAAAAAAAAGGTTAATATTATCATCTATATTTATGATATTATATTTAGTTTTAAATTTAGCTTATGTAGTTTATAAAAATGAATTAATATCTAAAGATATGACTGATAATATCTCAAATTTACTATTTTATGTAATGTCGATAATAGGTATTATATACTTTTTTGTATTAGCATTTAAAAAGAATATTGATTTCAACAAACATTATAAGGGAATATTATTTTGGTCGATAATTTTCTTTATATATAATATAATTTCAGGAGTTATTGGTTTTATGTTATATACTGATTTAGATAAAAATACAAATAAAAAGAAAAAAAGGGAATTGCCTATTATTGAATATAAAGAATATACTAATAAATATATTTGTTTATTTGCATTTTTAATATGTATGTTTATAATGTTTTTCTTATCAAATTATATTAATGGCGTTATCCAGATGATATTGATGTATGTAGTAATTATAACTATTATGGTATTGGTATTTAGAAAGCAACTTGCTCATGACTTTAAATTGTTTAGAGAATACTTTAGAGAATATATATCATTAACATTTAAAACATGGTTGAAATCTTTAGTTGTTATGATGATTTTAAGCATTACAATTCAAATAATAACTAATACCACAAATTCAAATAATCAGCAAAATTTACAAGATATGTTTAATGTTGCACCAATAATAATAGCTTTATTGACGATGATTTATGCACCAATTGCTGAAGAATTAATGTTTAGAGGTGTATTTAGAAAATTTATATCAAATGAAAAATTATTTATAATAATTAGTGGAGTTGTATTTGGGCTTATGCATGTAATTGATGATTCTAAAACTTTAGCGGAATTCTCATACGTAATTATTTATTCTGTATTGGGTTGTTATTTAGCATCATTATATTATAAAACAAATAATATATTTACTAATATATCATTTCATTTTATGCAAAATACACTTGGTGTAATAGGTATGCTTTTACTAAAATTTATGGGATAAAAAAGGAACTTAATAAAGCTCCTCTTTTAATTTATCAATGTTTTCATTCATTATAGTAATGTAATCTTTATTATCATTTTTTTCAGCAACTGATATATTATTTAATGTATCAATCTCTAAATATTTAATATTATAAGTATCTTTAAGATCTTTAAGTAGTTGTGTTTCGTGGTATCCCTTTTTTACGAATATATAATTTACTTCTTTATTTACTATTAAACTTTTTGCATCAGCTAAATCTTTGTCTGATACTGTTTCTTCATCAATTGATATTATATTTAAACCATATTTTGATAAAACTTTTAAGTCATTTGATGCTACAATGATATTTTTATTTTTTGCATTTTCCACACTTTCCTTTAATTGTGCATCAATGCTAGAAAGTTGGAGCTTTAAATTATCATAATTTTTATCAATTTCTTTTTTTAAATAACTACTATTAATATATTCTTTCAAACCATTTCTAGTATTTTGAGCGATAGTTAGCATATTTGATGGATTTATCCAAATTTCATCCATACTATTTGTATATTCTATTTTCGCCGTAGAGTCTATTATTTTTAACTTTTTATTTTTATTTAGCATTTCTACGATGTAATCTTTTTCAATATCAAGCCCATTATATATGATTAAATCAGAAGAACTATAATTTTTTATTTGTTTTGATGTTAACTTATATTCATATGGATTTACATCACTTGGATAAATACTTATAATATTGGCATAATTACCATATAAAGTTTCTACAACATAATCAATAGGATATAAACTTGTATAAATTGTAATATCCTCCATAGAATCCTTATTTTTACATCCGCTAAATAAAAATATAATAAAAATAATACTTAAACATTTAATTACTTTTTTCATAATTTTTCCTCCATATTATTCTTTCTTGGTACTGGATCATATCCCATTTTCCCAAAGGGTCTACATTTTAATAATCTTTTTATAGTCAAATATGTTCCATAAAAAAAACCATAGTTTTCATAAGCCTCAATTGCATAATTAGAACATGTTGGTGTAAATCTACAAGCATTATGCATTTGAAGGGGAATTTTTTGATATAACTTTATAGCACCAATCATAAGGTGTTTCATATAATCACCAACCTATAACAATTTTAACATAAATTTTTAATTAATAATAGTTTTTTATTTGTATTATGTAAAATAAAATGGTTCATGTTCTTTAACTTTATATTCATTTGTGATAAAATTAAATAGGTGATATTTATGGAAGTTAATAAAAAATACAATATAGATTTAAATAGTGATTTAATAAAAAGAGCATTTACTCATTCATCATATGTAAATGAAACAAAAAAGGGTGAAGACTATGAAAGATTAGAATTTTTAGGGGATAAAATACTTGACTTTTTAGTAAGTGAATATTTATATGTGTCAGAACATTTACATGAGGGTGAAATGACTAAAATAAGGGCAAATTATGTATGTGAGAATGCACTTTATGAATACTCAAAAAAATTAAATTTTCATGATTATTTAAGACTCGGTAAAGGAGAAGAAGCATCAGGTGGAAGAAATAGAAAAGCAATACTTGCAGATGTATTTGAAGCATTCATCGCAGCAGTATACCTTACTTATGGTCTTGATAAAGCAAAAGAGATAATATATGATGTTGTCATTAAAGCAATTGAAGATAAGGAAGATTATTTCTTGCATGATTATAAATCAATACTTCAAGAATTACTTCAAGCAGATAAAAAGGGTGTAGAGTATGAAGTTATTAATGAAGAGGGACCCTCTCATAATAAAATATTTACAAGTGTTGTAAAAATAGACGGGGTTATGCTTGGAAAAGGTACATCAAATAGTAAAAAAGAATCAGAACAAGAAGCTGCAAAAGATGCACTTAGCAAACAAGCAAAAATTAATAAATAAGAAATTTAGTTATATACTAATAATGGAGGAGTTATGAAACAAAGATTAATTAGCGCACTTGTTGTTCTTATATTATTTATACCAATACTAATATTAGGTGGTATATACTTTAGAATAGGTATTACATTTATATCAATGGCTAGTGTATATGAAATAGTGAAGTTTAAAGATAATATTCCTAAATTTATTAAATTATTATCATATTCATTAATTATATTTATGATTTTTACGAACATCAATTATATAATAAAAATATTCATTGTATTTTTAATTTTACTCACTCCACTTATTTTTTATGATAGAAAAAATTATAATATTGAAATATTTTCATTTCTTAGTAGTTTTATTGTTTTCTTGGGATTAGTATTTTCATATGTATGTAAAATAAGGGATACTGATATAAATATTTTAATATTTTTACTTTTAATAACTATATTAACAGATACATTCGCATATGTAGGTGGTAAATTATTTGGAAAACATAAGTTAATTGAAAAAGTATCACCAGGTAAAACAATTGAAGGATCAGTAATTGGAAGTTTGGTGGGAACAGTATTACCAACCATATACTATATCTATATGATAAATCCATCAGCGAATATACTATCTACTATTCTTATGATATTTGTACTATCTTTGATTGGCCAACTTGGTGATTTAGTATTCAGTAGTATAAAGCGTTTTTATAAGGTAAAGGATTTTTCAAATATAATTCCCGGTCATGGTGGAATACTTGATAGGCTTGATAGCATTATATTTGTAACGATGGGGTATTTAGTACTAATTAATTTTATTTAAAGGAGAAAGAAAATGACAATAATAATATTTTTGATTATACTTGGTATCATTGTATTTATTCATGAACTTGGACATTTTATATTTGCTAAAAAAGCAGGGATATATGTCTATGAATTTTCAATAGGATTTGGTCCTAAATTGTTTTCGTTTAAGAGAAAAAATGATGAAACAAAGTATATGATTAAGCTTATTCCACTTGGTGGATATGTTGCAATGGCTGGTGAAGAGGACGGATTTGAGGATGAAAAAATAAAGGTTCCAGAAGATAGAAAGTTATATAATAAAACTTGGTGGCAAAGGTTCCTAGTTATGATTGCTGGTGCGATGAATAACTTTATATTAGGTATTTTATTATTATTTATAATGGGATTAATATATGGTACGCAAAGTGCAAGTAATGAACTATCTTCAATTCCAAAAGATGGTAGTTTATATGAAGCTGGTGCTAGAGATGGGGAAATAATAACATCTATTAATGGTCAAAAGGTAAAAAACTATGATGATATATCAACCTATTTAGCATTAGTAGAAACCGGTGAAAAGATTAATTTAACTATAAAAAATGATAGTAACAAAGAAAAAACATATGTAGTTAAACCGAAAAAAGAAGAGGACGGAAAATACTACTATGGAATATCTGTTAAAGTAGAAAATGAAAAAGGATTTATTCCTGCTTTAAAATATGCAAAGGATAAATTTATATCAATATATAAATCTATGATAATTGTTATAAAGAGTTTATTTACAGGAGTTTTAGGATTAGATAGCTTGTCGGGTCCTGTTGGAATATATTCAGTTGTAGGAGCAGTAAAGGATTCTTTTCAGATGATACTTTATTTAACTGCTTATCTTTCAATAAATATAGGGTTTATGAATTTAATACCATTTCCTGCATTTGATGGGGGGAGAGTATTATTCTTAATTATAGAAAAAATAAAAGGTTCAAGGATAAGCCCAAAGGTGGAAAATACTATTAATGGTATTGGGTTTATATTTCTTATGATCCTTATGGTAGTAGTTACAGTAAAAGATATATTTAAATTATTTTAGGATATATATAATTTTTATGGAAAAAAGAGGTGGATTAATTTGAATAATTTAAAAATAATTTATATGGGTACTCCTGATTTTAGTGTAGGACCCTTAGAAAGATTAATAAAAGAATACAATGTAATAGCAGTCGTAACGCAGCCAGATAAAGAAATTGGTAGAAAAAAGGAAATAAAATTTTCTAAAGTAAAGGAAGTAGCAATTAAAAATAATATAAAAGTGTTTCAACCTGAGAAAATAAAACAAGATTATAACGAAATAATAAATTTAAATCCTGATATTATAATAACTTGTGCATATGGTCAAATTCTTCCAAAAGAATTATTAGATTTTCCAAAATATGGTTGTATAAACATTCATGCTTCACTTTTGCCAAAACTTAGGGGAGGCGCACCTATACATAGGGCAATAATCGATGGTCATAATATAACAGGTATAACTATTATGTATATGAACGAAAAAATGGATTCGGGGGATATTATATACCAAGAGGATATATATATATACGATGAAGATACAGTTGGTACCTTATTTAATAGATTAAGTAGATTAGGTTCTAATATGATTATTAAAGTTCTTCCAAATATTATTAATGGTACTATAATAAGGATAAGACAAGATGAAAAAAGAGCTACTTATGCATATAATATTACAAGAGAAGATGAACATATAGATTTTAATAAAACATCAAGAGAAGTATTTAATCATATAAGGGGTTTAAATCCTTGGCCTGTTGGGTATTCCACACTTGATAACAAAAAGGTAAAAATATATGAGTCCAAAATAGGAAATAGTAAAAAAGATGGATTACCTGGTGAAATAATAAATATTTATAATGATTCAATAGGTGTAAAAACAAATAATGGCGAAATATTAATTACCTCGCTACAATTTGAAGGTAAAAAAAGAGTATCTACTAAAGATTATCTAAATGGTCTTCAAGATAAAAATAATATAATTGGGAAAAAATTTATTTAAAATAAAAAATACCATAAAATTAATTATTCATGGTATTTTTATTTACTTGTTAATTTTCTTAATGTTCTAGCTTCTCTTGCAGTTGTTTTAAACTTAATTCCATTTATTGTTACATATTGGAAATTTAAATTTTGTTTTTTATTTGTTCTATTATGAGCATGAGATACTTTTTTAGCTGAATTTGGTACTTTACTAGTTACTTTTCTTGACATACTTATTCCTCCTTCAAAAAACTTCTTGCCTAATAACTTTAACATATTATTTGTTTTAAGTCAATTATATTGTAATAATTTTGTATTTTGTGTAAAATAAGTATATAAGGAGGAAGAGATTATGAATTATATACCACTTAGAGTAAAAACTACTTATTCCTTACTTACTAGTTTAATTGATATTGAAAAATTAATAATTAAATGCAAAGAATTAAATATAAATTCAATTGCAATTTGTGACGATAATATGTATGGTGTTATGGAATTTTATAAAATTGCAATTAAAAATGATATAAAACCTATTATAGGATTAGAAATCAAAATAGAAGATAAAAGTATTTTATTATATGCTAAGAATTATTTAGGTTATCAAAATTTATGTTATATATCAAGTAATGATAAAACTTATAGCGTTTTAAAGGAAAACAATAACGATTTAATTGTTATTGTTCCATATGAATCAATAGATGTTTATGATAAATTAAGTAAAATATTTGATGATATTTATATATCATATAAATCTTTGGAAGAAAGAGAAAAAATAAAGAATAAAAGATGTGTATTTGCAAATGTAGTAAGATGTTTAAATAAAGAAGATAGAGAATATTTAAAATATTTATACATGATAAAAGATGGAAAGAAAATTACAAATGTTAATGATTATATATTTGATGATAATAATTATTTATTAGATATAGATGAATTAAGGGAAAATATAAATAAGATTGACTTAATTAATTATAAAGTAATAAATGATATGTGTAATGTAAATATAGAAACCAAGGAAGATTTACTTCCAAAGTATAGTTTAGACAAATCATTTGATGAATTTAAATATTTAACCGAACTTTGTAAAAAGGGATTACTTAAAAGATTTAATAATAAAGTTCCAGTAAGGTATGCAGATAGACTTATGTATGAATTAGAAATAATAAATAAAATGGGATTTTGTAATTACTTTCTAGTTGTTTGGGATTTCATAAAATATTCAAAACAAAATAAAATATTAGTAGGACCAGGGCGTGGTAGTGCTGCAGGATCACTTGCTTGTTATTCTCTTGGTATAACTGATATAGATCCATTGAAATATAATTTAATTTTTGAAAGATTTTTAAACCCACAAAGAATAACTATGCCTGATATAGATACAGATTTTGATTCATCAAAAAGGGAAGATGTAATTAAATATGTTATGCATAAATATGGTTCTAAGAATGTTGCTCAAATTATTACATTTGCTACTCTAAAAGCTAAACAAGTACTTAGAGATGTAGCTAGAATTTTTGATTTAAATTTATCTAAAACTGATGAATTTATAAAACTTATAGATTCAAATTTATCATTATCTGAAAACAAGAAAAATCCCATTGTTTTAAAAGAATTATCTAAGGATACACTATTATCAAGCATATATGATATAGCTATTCATTTAGAGGGACTAAAAAGGCAAACTAGTATTCATGCTGCTGGAGTAATAATCTCCAGAAAAGAACTTGATAGATATATCCCAATTATTAAAGTAAAAAATGATGAATATATTACAGGGTATACAATGAATTACTTAGAGGAATTAGGACTTTTAAAAATGGACTTTTTAGCAATAGATAACCTAACACTTATAAGTAAGTTATTAGATGAAATAAAGTTTGTAGACTTCTCAAAGATACCTCTTGATGATAGAAAAACTATTGAGCTTTTTAGAAGAGTTGATACTGATGGTATATTTCAATTTGAATCATCAGGTATGAAAAATGTACTAAGAAAATTTAATGTGTCATCCTTTGATGATTTAGTAGCAATAATAGCGCTTTTTAGACCTGGTCCTATGGATAATATTGATTCTTATGTTAAACGAAAAGAAGGAAAGGAAAAAGTAACGTATATTCATGAAAGTCTAAAACCTATACTAAAGAGCACATATGGCATTATAGTATACCAGGAACAGATAATGCAAATAGCAAGTGTAATGGCAGGATATACTTTAGGTGAAGCAGATATATTAAGGCGTGCGATGGGTAAAAAAAGTCATACTATTATGGAAAATGAAAAGGAAAAATTTATAACAAGAAGCATAAATAATGGTTATGATAAAAATGTAAGCACAGAAGTTTTTGATTTAATATATAAATTTGCAGATTTTGGTTTTAATAAATCACACTCAGTGGGATATAGTGTAGTAGCATTCAAAATGGCTTATTTAAAAGCGCATTATCCTAATTATTTTATGTGTCATTTACTTACTATGGTCATAGGAAACGATGTTAAAACTAAACAATATATAAATGAATGTAAAAATAATAATATAAATATTTTACTTCCTTGTATAAATAGAAGTAGTACTAATTATGTTGTAGAAAATAAAGATATAAGGTTTCCACTAGAAGGAATTCATAATGTAGGTCATTTAGCAAGCATGGAAATATTAAAGACAAGGAAAAATGGAGAATTTAAAAGTTTCTTTGATTTTATAAAAAGATGTTATGGTAAAAGTATAAACAAAAAAACTATAGAATATTTAATATATGCTGGATGTTTTGATTTGTTTGGGTATAATCATAAAACTTTAATTAATAATATAGATATAGGAATTAATTATGCAGAACTTGTTAAAGATCTAGATGAATCTTTAGTAAATTCTCCGGTAATGGAAATAGTAGATGAATATAATAATACTGATTTAATTAATCAAGAATATCAAACATTTGGTTTTTATTTAAGTTATCATCCAGTACAAAATTATAGAAGGAATAATTTTAATACAACTTATATTAAAGATAATTTTAATAAGATAATAAATATTTATTTACTTATTGATAATATTAGAGTAATCAAAACCAAGAAGAATGAAAAAATGGCCTTTGTTTTAGGTAGTGATGAATATGGTGAAATAGATATGGTTATGTTTCCTAAAGCATATGAAAAATATTATAACTTATCAAGAGGAGAAGTAGTACTTGTAACTGCTAAGGTTGAAAAAAGAGTAAATAAGTATCAATTAATAATTAATAAAATACAAAGAAATTTGTGATATATTTATAAAATGTTAACGTGAGTTGACATTTTTCCATTTAAAATTGGTAGTATGTAACAAAAAAGAATGTTATAATTGATTTGTATTAAGAAAGGAAAATATTATGTTAAGATTAAAAAATATTAATAAAGGTTATAAAACTCAATCATTTACTCAAAATGTATTGAAAGATATAAACTTAAATTTTAGAAATAACGAGTTTGTTTCTATACTAGGTCCATCTGGTAGTGGTAAAACAACACTATTAAATATAATAGGTGGACTAGATAGATATGATTCAGGGGATTTAATAATAAATGGAAAGTCTACTAAAAATTTTAAAAATAAAGATTGGGATGCTTATAGAAATAATAGTATTGGTTTTATATTTCAAAGCTATAATTTAATTTCTCATATGACTATTTTAAGTAATGTAGAATTATGTATGACATTAAGTGGTGTATCACAAAGAGAAAGGAGAAAAAGGGCAACAGAAGCTCTTGAAAAAGTTGGATTAAAAGATCATATACATAAAAAGCCTAATCAATTATCTGGTGGGCAAATGCAAAGAGTTGCAATTGCAAGAGCTTTAGTAAATAATCCTGATATTATTTTAGCAGATGAACCAACAGGAGCACTAGATTCTAAGACAAGCGTTCAAATAATGGAACTTATAAAAGAAATAGCTAAAGATAAACTTGTTATTATGGTTACCCATAATCCAGAACTTGCAGAAAAGTATTCAACTAGAATAATTAAAATCAAAGATGGTATTATAATTGAAGATACTAATCCATTAAACGAAGAAGATATAAAAGAAGAATATAAACTTAATAAAACTTCTATGAACTTTTTTACAGCTTTAAAACTATCTTTTAATAATATATTAACAAAAAAAGGAAGGACACTTCTTACTGCATTTGCATCTAGTATTGGTATAATGGGTATTGCACTTATATTATCTTTATCAAATGGTTTTAAAATTCAAATAGATAAATTTGAAAAAGACACTTTATCGCAAGCCCCAATAATAATTAGTGAACAATCTATGAATATGGATAGTATTAATGCTAATACTGACAAAGAAGAATTAGAAGAATATACTAATAAAAAAGAAATATATCCCCTAAAAAGTATGAGTAGTAATATACATGTTAATAAACTTACAAAAGAATATATGGAGTATATAAATAATATAGATAAAGATCTAATAGGAGGTATTTCATATCAAAGAATTATTAATTTAAATTTACTTACTAAAATAAATGAAAAGGTTAAATATTTAAATTCAGCTGAGTTATTATTCCCACTTCCAACTAATTTAGATGGAAGTATAAGTACAGTTATAGAAGATAATTTTGAAATAATAGACGGTAAAATAACTGATAATATGCAAGAATTATTATTACTTGTAGATACTAAAAATAGGGTATCAGAAGATGTATTAAAATTATTAGGGTATGAAAAGGAAGATAAAATTAATTTTGATGAATTATTAGGCAAAGAATTTAAGGTAATACTAAACGATGATTTTTATACTAATTCAGGATTAAATTATGTTCCATCATCTGATTATGAAAAATTATATAATAGTGAAAGTGCGATAACACTTAAAGTAAGTGCAATTATAAGAGGAAAAGAAGGTAGTGATTTTGCAAAACTGTCAGGTAGTGGTTTTGTATATAAAGAATCACTTATGAATTATGTAATTGATAAAAATGATAATTCAAATATTGTAAAAGATCAGATAAATAAAGATTATAATGTAATTACTATGGAAAAATTCGACTTAAGTACTGATGAAGGGAAAAAAGCAAAGGAACAAGTATTATCTTATTTAGGTTCTGATACTGTACCTGTTTACATTCAAATTTATCCAAAAGACTTTGACTCAAAAGATGAATTAATTAAATACTTAGATAAATATAATAAAGGAAAAATTGAAGAAGATAAAATACTTTATATTGACCAGGCAGAACTTATAACATCTATGTCAGGTAGTATAATGGATGCTATAACAATTGTACTTATTGCATTTTCAGGTATTTCACTTATTGTATCTACTATAATGATAGGTATAATAATATATATATCAGTGCTTGAAAGAACTAAAGAGATAGGTATTTTAAGAGCAATAGGAGCTAGAAAAAAAGATATTACAAGAGTGTTTAATGCAGAAACATTTATTATAGGATTATCATCTGGTTTAATAGGAATTATATGTGCCAATTTATTAACTATACCGATAAATAATGTTATAGAAAATTTATCCGATTTACCTAACGTTGCCCAGCTAAATATACTTCATGCGATTATATTAATTATAATTAGTGTTGTATTAACTACAATTGGAGGACTAATACCTGCTAAAATGGCAAGTAAAAAAGATCCTGTAGAATCTCTTAGAGTAGAATAAAAGTGTTTTATTTGACGCTTTTATTTTTATATTTATATTCTTTCTTGATATAAATAATTATTTTTGATAAAATGTATTTACATTTAAGGAGGAGTTATGAGGAAAAAAGGCAAATTATTTGTAATATCTGGTCCAAGTGGAGTTGGAAAAGATACAATAGTAAAGGAATATTTAAAAAATCATAATGGTCATTTATCAGTGTCTGCAACTACAAGACTTCCAAGAAAAAATGAAGTGGATGGAAAGGATTATTATTTTTTAACAACTAATGAATTTAAAAATTGGATAGATGACGGGAATTTCCTAGAATATGCTATTTATAATGATAATTATTATGGAACTCCAAAATCTAAAATAGATGAGTATTTACAAAAAGGTATAAATGTATTTTTAATTATTGAAGTTCAGGGTGGACTTCAGATAAAGAACAAAATAAAGAATAGTGTTCTTATATTTATACTTCCACCTAGTTTAGACGAATTAAAACAAAGATTATTAGATAGAAATCTAGATTCAATTGGAATTGTTGAAAATAGGCTTAAAATAGCTGAAGAAGAAATTAAAGTATCTGAAAAGTATGATTATTTAATTGTTAATAGAGATGTAAATAATTCAGTTGATAAATTAGATATGATAATTAATGAAGAGTGTAAATAATGTAATATAGAATTTATTAATATAAGGAGTTAACTATAAAATAGTATGCTTTTGCATACTATTTTTGTATTTTTTTATATTCATAATATAGGTTTTCAAGTTTATTATAGGTGGTGTTAGAAAGTTTTTCTTTTAATTCACTTAGTAAATCTGTTGGATTTTCATAATAAAATCTCTTCCAATATTTTTTAATATATTCATAAATTATTTCTGTTTCATTATTAGTCAATATAATTCCCTCTTTTTTAGCATACTCTATAATATGACCTTTATTAATTTTATTTATATATGTTTGTAAAATTATATCGTTCAAAATTTTCACCTCTAGAAAAATATATGTTATACAAATTAATTGTATGAGGCAAAATAATACTGGAGGAAGTAAAGCATGAATAAAAATAACTATAACTCAAATAAAAGATTAATTGTTTTTTCTATATTAATAATGGTATTTTTTATCGTAATTTCATTAAAACTTGTAAGTGTTCAAATATTAAATAAGGATAAGTATATAGAGTCATTAGAATCACTTACAGTTGATGAAGTTTATTCAACATCAACACCAAGAGGAAGGATATATGATAGAAATTATAATTTGCTTGTAGATAATGTAGGAGTAAAAACTATATATTATAAACGAAAAAGTGGCACAACTACGAAAGAGCAAATAAAACTTGCATATAAACTTTCAGAAAATATTGATATTGACTATTCAAAATTAGATAAAATAAACCTAAAAGAATTTTATCTAGCAAATAATAAAGAATTATGTAATAATAAAATAACTAAGAAGGAAAAAGAAGATTTAAAACAAAGAAAGATAACAATAAAAGAGATAAATAATTTAAAGTTAGAAAGAATTACAGATGATGAGTTAAATAAATATACTGAGTTAGATAAAAAGGCAGCATATATATACTATTTAATGAACAAGGGTTATTATTATGATGAGAAAATTATAAAAACTTATGCAAGTGATTTAGAATATGCATATGTTGCAGAACACATATCAGAGTTAAACGGCTTTAATGTCAAATTAGAATGGGAGAGAAAATATTTATATGGTGATACATTTAGAAGTATATTAGGTAATATATCAACCAGCGAATCAGGTATACCATTTGAATTAAAAGATAAATATCTATCAGAGGGCTATTCATTAAATGATAGAGTAGGTGTTACTTATCTTGAATATCAATATGAGTCATTATTAAAAGGTGATAAGGTTAAGTATTTATTAAATGATGATAATTCATATACTATTTTAGATGAAGGTTCAAGAGGACATGATATAGTTTTAACAATAGATATAAATATGCAAAAACAAATAGAAGAAATACTTGAAGAAGAAATAATTAATGCTAAGAAAAATAATTTATATACAACTTATTATAATGGATCACATGTAATTATAACGCAGCCTAATACAGGAGAAATACTTGCCATGGCATCTAAACAAATAATATCAAAAAATGGTGAATATAAAATATATGATAATACACCAGCACTTTTAACAAATCCAGTTACACCAGGATCTATAGTAAAAGGTGCATCTATGACTGTGGGATATAAAACTGGTGCAATTAATATAGGCACTACTATGTTAGATGAATGTGTAAAAATTCAAAATACTCCTGCAAAATGTTCATGGACAAAAGGACTTGGTTATCTAAATGATATAAGGGCACTATCTTATTCATCAAATGCATATCAATATAAGATAGCAATGAAAGTGGCAAATGCAAATTATTATTATAATGGTCCTCTAATAATTGATGAGTCTGCTTTTGATACATATAGAAATACATTTTTAGAGTATGGCCTTGGTGAAAAAACAAATATTGATTTACCTGTTGAATCTTATGGTTATAAAGGGACAAGTAAAAATCCTGGTCATCTACTTGATTTTGCAATAGGACAATATGATACATATACTCCAATTCAAATTGCAAGCTATATAAATACTCTTGCATCAAATGGTAATAAGTATCAGCTTCATCTTTTAAAAGAAGTTCATCAAAAAACAAATAATGAAGAAATAGGAAAAATAACTCAAAAGATTGAACCAAAATTACTTGGTACAGTAAATTTAGAACAAAAATATAAAGATAGAATAAAATTAGGATTTGAATCTGTTATGAAATCATTAGGATATGGATATATGGGAAATGTAAAAGAACCTGCAGGGAAAACAGGAACAGCAGAGAGTTTTTATGATTCAGATGGTGATGGCAATATTGATGTTCCAACAATATCAAAAGGATTTATTGGTTATGCACCTAGTAATAATCCAAAATTCTCAATTGTTGTACTTTCTCCTAATGTAAGATATGGATCTTCAACTTATACATCACCTGTAAATAGTAAAATAAGTTCAAGAGTATCAAATAAAGTATTTGAAATTTTGCAATAATATGTTATAATTATTATGCTTAAAAAAAGAGGAGGAAGTTATTATGGCAAAAGGAAAAAAGAAAGATGCAAGATGTTATGTTGCTTTAGAATGTACAGTTTGTAAATCTGAACTTGGTGTTTCAAAGGAAAACTATTTTGTCGAAAAAAATAAATCAAATACACCAGAACGTCTTGAAATTAATAAATATTGTCCTACATGTAAAAAACATACAGTTCATAAAGAAAAAAAATAGGAGTTTTAAAGGAATAAAAAATGAATAAAATAGTAATTGTTGGCTCTGGGAATGTTGGTAATTCTTATGCATACTCTTTATTAAACCAAAATACAAGAGTAGATGAGATTATACTTATTGATTTAGATAGTAAAAAGGCTTTAGGTAATGCCATGGATTTAAGTCATACACTTTTATTTTCAACATCTAAGATTAAAGTTAAAGCAGGTAGTTATATAGATGCAAAAGATGCAAGGATAGTTGTAATAGCAGCTGGTGCTAATCAAAAACCAAATGAGACAAGATTAGAACTTATAAATAAAAATAATATAATTATTAAACAAATAGTTTCAAAAATATTATCTTCAGGTTTTAATGGAATATTCCTAGTTGCAACTAACCCAGTTGATATAATGTGCTACTTGGTAAAAAAGTATTCTAAATTCCAATCAGGTAAAATAATTGGAAGTGGTACAATCCTTGATACCTCAAGACTAGCTTTCTTACTATCTGATAAACTAAATGTTGACTATAGCGATATACATGCATATGTTTTAGGTGAACATGGAGACACTAGCTTTATACCATGGTCTAATTCAAAAGTTGGGCCTATTAATATACAAGATATAATACCAAAAGATGAACTTAATCAGATAGAAAATAAGGTTAGAAGGCTTGCATATAAAATTATAGATTTAAAGGGTGAAACAAGTTATGGTATTGGGGTTTGCTTAGCAAAAATAACAAATGCAATATTAAATGATGAAAATGCTGTTTTACCAGTTTCAGTTTTATATGATAAAATGTATTTGAGTATGCCCGCAGTTATTAATAAAAATGGTGTTAAGGGTGTTATGAAAGTAAAATTAACCCTTGAAGAAAAAGAAAAACTGGAAAAATCTAAAAATGTTTTAAAGCAAATTATAATGAATTTGGAGGAATAAACTATGATGATTGATATAAATGATATAAAAAATGGTATGACTATTATTATGGAAGGTAATATATATCAAATAGTTGAGTTTTTACATGTAAAACCTGGTAAAGGGGCAGCATTTATGAAAACTAAATTAAAAAATTTAAGAACAGGTGCAACTTTAGAAAAAACTTTTAATACGAATATAAAAGTTCAAAAAGCTAATATAAGTAAAAAGACAATGCAATATTTATATAATGCTGCAGAAACATATTATTTTATGGATATGAATACTTATGAACAAGTTGAGTTAAATGAGGATCAAATTAAGGATGAAAAGAAGTATTTAAAGGAAAACTTAGAAGTAGAACTTGTATACTTTGAATCAGAGTTAATTGGATTAAATTTACCAGAAAAAATTGATTATATAGTAACATATACAACAGATGCCGTTAAAGGTAATACTTCAACTAGCGCACAAAAAGACGCAACATTAGAAAATGGTCTTGAAATAAAAGTACCATTATTTATAAATGAAAATGATGTAATTATAGTATCAACTAAAGATGGTAAGTATGTTTCAAGAAAGTAATTGCTTTCTTTTTTTGATATAGGAGGATTTTATGGAAAAATTTGAATTTGAAAATTTAAATTTAATTGATTTACAGCATCTTGATATATTTTGTGGTTTTTTTGAAAAGTCTGAGGATTTTAAGAATGAACTTATAAAAGTAATGAGATTTGATATAGATGATTTTGAATCAGAAGATAATTATATAAGGAATAATCCTCAAAAAAAGGAAAGTATATGTATTGGATTAGAGGGGGATATACATGCTCTTTTACTTAATTTATTTCTAAGGACAGATAGTATAAAATTAAAGGATGTTATTAAAAAAATAATAGATGATTTTGGTATAGATTATTTAGATGAATATTTATCAAAATGTATATTAAGGAAATCTGAAAAAGATTTTGAAATTATTAATTCACTAATTGAATTGTATTTTTTAAATAGAGAAAATAAATCTAAACTTGATAATCATGATAGAGATTATGTAGCATTGATAAATGAATATTATCAAGATTATAGTGCTAGACTAAATAACCAAATTGATAATATAGATGAAATTTGTAATATTAAATTTTAAACTTCATATATTTTATTAGTAGATATATGGAAGGGGAATATTATGATTAATAAACAAAGTATCTGGCTTTTAACATTATTTAGTTTAATATTAGTATTGAGTGTATATTATATTACAATGCCATCTGAATTCTTAGCTACAGCTAGCAATACAGCAAAGGAAGAAAATAAGGAAGTAGTAAAAGTAAAAGAAAGTGAAGTTATATCTACTTTAAAAGTGGAAAATAACGAAGAAAGGGAAGAAAAAATAACGGAGCTACAAACTATATTAACATCAGAGTCATCTACATCAGAAGAAAAAAACAATGCATATGAGGAGTTAAAAACTTTAAATATATTAAAGGGTAAAGAAGAGGAAATAAGTGCTAAAATAACAAACCAATATAAACTAGAAAATTTTGTAAAAATAAAAGATGATCAAGTTAGAATAGTTGTTATAAAGGATAAACATGATACTAAACTTGCCAATGAGATAATGAATTTAGTCCAAGAAAGTTTTGATACTAAAATGTATATATCAGTAAAATTTCAAAAATAACGAAAAGTTATTTTTTATTTTTTTTCATAAAAGAGTAATAACATAATTACCTTTTTTACATAAAATAATATGAGTAATTATATATACACCTCTTACTAAAGAAAGTGAGGATTAAAATGAGTAAAGGAATATTAACTAAAAGAGAAAGAGAAGTATTTGAACTATTAATAAAAAATAATTCTACTAAAGATATTGCAGATAAGCTTAATATTAGTGAAAAAACCGTTAGAAACCATATATCTAACGTTATGCAAAAGCTTGGTGTTAAAGGAAGAAGTGGGGCTGTAGTAGAACTACTTAGATTAAATGAGATTTCTTTATAAGAAAACTCATTTTTTTTGAATTTCATGCATATATTTTTTTAGGTGATAAAATGATAAAAAGATTTTCTATTAAACAAATAGGTAAATATACTATTCTCTTATTAGTAGTCTTTTTATTTTGTTTGTTTCCAGAAAAAGAAAGTTATACACTTGATAAAAAAGTAAATAAAGAAATATCAATTAATTATCATGATATATTTTTAATAGATAAAAATGGGTATATATCAAAAACGAATATACAAATATCCAAGAAAAAAAAGGGAGATATAATTGATGAATTAATAGAAACATTAACTATAAATGGTAAATATCAAGATAAGATTCCAAATGGATTTAATGCTATCTTACCTGTTGACACCAAATTGCTTGATAAACAGATAGATGATAACATATTAACATTAAATTTTAGTAAAGAATTACTTGAAACAAAAAAAGAGTTAGAAGAAAAGGTTATTGAATCAATTATTTATACTATGACATCTGTTGAAGGCATTGATTATATAAAAATTAAGATAGAAGGTAATTTATTAACAAAACTTCCCAAATCAGGTAAATTACTTGATGAAACACTAGATAGAAACTTTGGAATTAATAAAATGTATAATATTGATAAAATAAAAAATGTAAAAAAAGTAATAATATATTATTCAAATAAGACAAATGAGGATAATACTTATTATATACCTGTTACTAAATATATAAACAGTGATGAGGATAAGATAAAAATAATAATTGATGAATTAACTAGTAAGATTTCGTATGAGAGTAATTTAATGAGTTATTTAAATTATAATGCCAAGTTACTAGATTATAGTTTTAATGAAGATGAGTTAGATTTAAATTTTAATGAATATTTATTTGATAGTGAGGATAATAAAAAGGTATTAGAGGAGGTAATATATAGTATTTCTTACTCTATAATGGATAATTATGAGGTTAGTAAAATTAACTTTTATGTAAATAATGAAGAAATTTAAAAATTTACCTTGAAAAAATATAAAATATATTGTATAATCTATTTGTCTTTAGAAAAAGGCATGTGCCTCAATAGCTCAGCTGGATAGAGCAACGCCCTTCTAAGGCGGCGGTCAGGGGTTCGAATCCCTTTTGGGGCACCATTGGGAAATCTGTTCTAACTTTTTAGAACTTTATATACAAAAAGTATCAATTTCAAAAGAAGTTGATATTTTTTTGTGATTAGAGAAAGGACAGATAAAAATGGTAAGTATAGTTAGTAAAGAATTACACTTTGATGAAGAATTAAAAAAGAAAATAGAATTTATATGCGATTTTTGTAATACTAAACCAACAATTATAAATGGGTGTATTAAGAATATTAAGCGAACAAATCTCTCATATATAGAACCTCATAGAGTTATTATTAAAGGTATTACATTTCTAGTATTTAACTATTCTAAAACTATTTATATTGGGAATTTAAGAAATAGTATTGAAATAAAAGATTTAGAAAGTTTTATTAAGTCATTAGATTAAATCTATTAAAATAATCAACTTCTTTCAAAATCGCCTTAAAATAGGCAAAATTTGGCAAATATGTCTTGACTTTAGAATTGAAATATCTATAATAAGTAGCCAAGAAACAAGTTTTATGTTTTTGGGGGTTAATATGAAACGAAGTTTAAATTATATTAATACAACTTATTTAGATTTTAAGAGGTGTCAAAGGCATAAAAATATTTAATGTGTCTTTGTCACCTCTTTTTAGGTTTCAAAGATAAAAAGGAGGATTAGAATTTAATGAATGAAGAAAAGAAAATTGCAGGAATCTACATAAGAGTTTCAACAGAGGATCAAGCCAGAGAGGGTTTTAGTTTATCAGAACAAGAAAAGAGACTCCGAGCAATGTGTGAGTATAAAGGTTATGAAATTTATAAGATTTATAAAGATGCTGGAATAAGTGCCAAGACTGGAAACCATAGACCAGCATTTGAAGAACTACTTGAAGATATTAAAAATAAAAAATGTAATACCATTGTTGTATTAAAACTAGATAGATTAACAAGAAGTGTTTATGATATGGAACATATTATAAAATTTCTAGATGAAAACAATGCTTATTTAGATTGTGCAAATGATGATATAAATACTACGAATGCAAATGGTAAAATGGTTGCAAGACTTTTAACAACAGTTTCACAAAATGAAATAGAAAGAACAAGTGAAAGAACTAAAATAGGTTTAGCAGGTGCGATTGCTTCTGGGCATATTCCACATAAAAGTCCATTGGGTTATAAAAGAGATGGAAAAATATTAGTACCAGATTTATCTACTAAAGATGTAATAGTTAGAATATTTAATTTATATTATGAGGGTAATTCCTATCAAACAATAGCCAATATATTTAAAGAGGAAGAAGTATTAGGTAGAACAAATTGGTATGATTCTACTATTCAAAAAATACTAGAAAATGAAATTTATAAAGGTGATTTTGTTCATGGTAAAAGAACTAAAAATCCCACTTATTATAAAGATGTTGTAGAGCCACTTGTATCAAAAGAATTATGGGAAGAATGCCAAGTTCAAAAGAAAAAGAATTCTAGAAGTTATAAAAGAACATTAGAATATCTATTTTTACAAAAATTAAGATGCCCAAAATGTAATCGTATTTTGGGTGGTAAAGCAACTACCAAGAAAAATGGTAAAGCATATTTTTATTACTATTGTAATGATTGCAAATTAACTATTAAGGAATCAGAGATAGAAAAAGAAATTGAACATTTTATAAATGATATTTATGAGTATGATAGTGTTGTCAATCAAACACTATTACCTATGATAAAAACTAAAATAGAAAATCCAAAAGAAGAAATACAAAAAGAAATCTCTAATCAAAATCAAAAATTAGATAGAATTAAAAAGGCATATGTTAATGGTACATTTAAGTTAGAAGAATATGATGAAGAAAGAAAAATTGTAGAAACAACAATTACTGAACTTGAAAACAGATTAAATGAGTGTGAAGTATGTGATGTTCTACAATTTACACCAGAAGATATTTTGATTAAAAGAGATATTGATTATATTAATCAAATACTTTATCCAGAAGAATATAAAGAAAGAAATTTTACTTGGGAAGAACTAACAAGAGAAGAAAAAGCGAATTTAGTGATGAATTACATTGATGAAATTAAACTATATGAAACATCAAATCACGAGTGCAAAGTAGATGAAATATTTTTTAGAGAAAGTATTGCTAAACCATGTAATGAATTATATGATGCAGGATATATTGATAAAAAAGATTATGCTCTAATGGGTAATGTAGTTACAAAATTGAGATTTAGTGAATACTTACCTTTTGAAAAAGTCAGTCAGCATATATTTAGATTAAGAGAATTTTATAATGTAGGTTATTTTGAAGCAACTTATTACTACAACAATAAAGTGATGTTCTTTAATGGATACGAAGAACGAAGAATTGTTAGAATATTTCCACTTGAAGATTATAGAAAAATGGATAAAATCGAACAATTAAAATTAGGTGTTATCTATGTAAAAGATGGGGATAAATCAATATTAGAAGATGAAGAAAATGTATTTGAATATATACCACCAGTTGTTAATTCAACTGAATATGAACTTGATGAGGAAGCAAAGAAAAAGAGAAAACAAATTGAAAAAGAATTGAATGATATTAAATCAAAATTAGATGATTAAAAAAATCTCATGTAGTTTTAATGCTTTACGAAGTTTAGCATTATTACAAAATAAGACAGGTAGATTCTAAGGTTGCCTAAACCTTAGCCCCCAGATTTTGATGTTTGCGTCAAAATCTATAGGGGGTTAGAGATTTTGACAAAGCAAAATTACCCTACTATTCATAGTAGGACTCTAATATACAAAGGGTGATTATAGAAATATGGAAAATAAAGAAGAATTATCTTATTCATTGCATTTAAGTAATGATAAAAATAAATCAAAGAAAGCAAGAAGAAGTGTAAAAAATACTGAAACTGGTACTACTTCTTTATCTAATAATGCAATACAAAATCATCAACAATTATCAAAAGTTGATAAACATAATTTACGAAAATATGATGATGATAAAGAATTGATTTGTACGATTAAAGGGACTTCTTCTATTGTAGAAGATACTAAAAATTTGTATTTGAAATTGTTTGAAGATGCACGAATTAAATACAATGAAAAGCAAACTAGAAATGATAGAAAGATAGAAAACTATTTTAATCATATCTCAAATGATAACAAAAGAGATCTTGCTTGTGAGATTATTATTGAACTTGGAGATATGGATTTTTGGGTTAATAAAGATGATAAATTTAAACATAAAATGGTAGAAGTTTTTAAAGAACAAATAGCAGATTTAGAAGAAGTTGTACCTAATTTTAAAATAGCAAATGCCACCATTCATTTTGATGAATCTAGTCCACATTTACATATTGTTGGTGTACCATTTAAAGATGGAATGAAAAATGGTATGGAAAAACAAGTCGGTAAATCTGATGTGTTTAATAAAATAAGTTTAGTCAATATTCAAGATAAAATGAGAGAGTATTGTATTAATTCATTTAATAGAATTTATCATTTAAACTACACTCTTAAAGTAAAAGAAGAAGGTAGAAATGTTGATATAAATGTTGCAAATATGAACGAATATAAAAAGTTTAAAAGAGAGCAAGATAAATATAAAAAGCAACTTAAAGAATTAAATAATAAAACAAATGAATTACAAAATAAATCTAATGAGATTAATGATATTATTGACAATTTAAGACCTACAATAATGAATAAAAATAACTATTCTATTTCAAATGAAGATGTTAATAAAATCAAAAAGTATATAGAGCAAACCAATGATACTACTTCTAATTTAAGAGATGCAAATGATATAAATATTATCTTAAAAAAATATGAGGATGACTTAAGAGAACACTCTAATGAAGTTAGAAATTTGAAAAAGAAAATCAAAACTCGTGATGATAGAATTGAAGAATTAGAATATGATTTGAATGATGCAAATGAAACTATTGATGAATTAGAAGATAAGGTATCAGAATTACAAAAAATAGTTGATTACTTTAAAGAGTTATGGAATAAATTTATTTTATTCTTAAAAGATAAATTCTTCTCTACAAATAAGTACGATGAATTCATAAATGATTTATATGATGAAGATATACTTGATGACAATGATATTGATCTAATTCAAAATAATTCAAAAAATAAAGATGATTTTGAGAGATAATATAGGGATAAAGTTGCATAAAGCCACCTTTTGTGGTAATATATACAACAATCAAAAAAAGGGGTGTTTTGGATGATAACAAAGTTACAAGATATGAAATGGAAACTACATAATTATAAATCAAAACAATTATTAATATGGGGACTGAAAAATGGTTATATTGCACCTTATGATGATGCTTTAATAGAAAAGTTAAGAAATATTTATGATGGGGGAATTCCAGCATCAATATTATTATTATCAAATGGTATGTCTAATGGACATTGTTATGATAGAGCATTATTAATGGCTAGGGCATTCCTAGATGAAGAGGATGATGTTCAACTTGTATATGCAACAATAGATAGTTTAAAATTAAATCCACAATTTGTTGATCGTGATGATCCGTTATTTGCAGATCATTGTATTGTAGAAAGAATTGCAAAAAATGGTCAACATATTATTTATGATACTTCGTCTGGTTTTGCTTATGATAAAAAATTATATTGGTTAATGGAACATCCAAAAGTTAGACATATAAATGATAAAAATTCTATAATGGAATTTGTTAAATCTGATGAGTATTATCATCCAGAAGATATTGAAAGAGATAAATATGCTTCTCCTTTAATATTACCAATGATTGAAATGTCTTATGGAAGACCGACAGAAATGTATTCTCATTTAGGAATAGAATTATTGCAAAGAGAAATAGAACATTTTAAAAAAGTAATCAATTATGATGGTGTATGTCAAGAAATAGATGAAGATATGAAAAGAATGGGGTTGAAAAAATAATATGTTTGATAATATTAAAAAAGGATTATATTTTAGCAAGATGCAACTTTTATTAAAAAAAGGTGTAGAAGATGGTAATATTCTACCTTTTGATGAGGAATTTTACGAAAAAATGAGTCATACTTATATTAGTTGTTTGCCAGTATCTATACACATGAAATATTTAAAACCTATAGTTGGACCAGGTAAATGTTATGATAGAAGTTTATATATGTTTTTTTGCTTTCCTAATGCAGTTTTAGTTCGTGGTGATAATAAAGATTTAGAATTAAGATATGGGAAAGAAAATGCTGGTCATGGTTGGATTGAAATGAATGGTTATTGCTATGACCCGACACTATTACTTAGATTTAAAAAGGAAACTTATTACGAAATATATAAACCTTACAATATTTCTAAAACTACCACAGAAGAATATAAAAATTGTTGTGATTCTAATAAACAATTTTATGAAGATATAGTGAATACTGAATTAAGTGATTTTCAACCTAATGGAAGAAAAAGAACGGATTTATGTGTGATGATTCCTTTAGTTAAAGGAATTGCTGAAATGGGAACTGACGATAATTTTAAAAAAGAACTGGATGATTATTTGAAATTAATTCAATATGATGAAAGGCAAGTTTATGAAGAAATGAATCAAGTATTCCAAAAATGTTTAGAAGAAGAATCAAAAAAATCTAGAAAAATGTAGAATAATTTTTTAGAATAGTTTATAATTAATTTAGAAATTGATACAAATATTGTATTAGTTCCTAGTTTTGTGAGAAAGTTGTAGATAACAACCCCTATCGCACCAGATTGATAGGAAACTCGAACTTTTTATTCGAGTTTTAATATGCCTAAATTTATGGTAAAATATTTATAGAAATTAAGTTGAATTTTGTCAATTTAGAAAATACACTTGTATATTGACATAAGTAATATGCAAATAAAATAGTTAGGAGATATAAGAATATGAATACAAGGATATTTTGTGTTTTTGCAGGATTAGGCAAGACGTTTTTATCTCAAAATATTCTAATATTATTGATCATGATGTAACCAAATTTAAATACAAATATGACCTTAATGAAAATATTAATTTTGAAGCCTTAAAAGCAACAAATAATAGAATAAAAAATAAAGATTTTCCAGATAATTGGTTAATGAAACTTAAAGAGTTAATGAATACTGGCAATATAATATTAGTTCCTGCTGATTTAGAAATAAGAAATATATTAGTAAAAAGTAAAATAGATTTTATTTTTATAATTCCAGATTTAAATAGCGAGAAAATATTAATAGAACGATATAAAAAAAGAGGTAATAATAAAAAATTTATTGAAAGAGCGATTAATCAATTACAAAAATGGCATAAAGAAATCCCTTATTTTGAATATAAAACAATAATTCTATCTAAAACATTTATCTTAGAAAATTGGTTAATAAAACAAAAATTATTATAAAAGTTGTTATACTTCTCTTTCTCGGGCACCATAAAGATTTTATCCGAACCCTTGTGGCTCGGTTTATATTTGCTTACTTGAGTTTATGCTTGAGGTGTGGTTAAACTTCAATTAAAAGGCTCGAAAAATCAAGACTTTTTATGTACTTTATGATAAAATATTATTTAAGGAGAATAACAGGGATATTTTGAAGGAGGAAAAATGATTAGTACAAGTTGTCATAAAAATTGGCAATCATCATATTATAGCACTTATGCAATTTCCGGAAATAGAGGTAAAGATGCAAACTATAACGGAGAATGTTATCCAAAATTAGCACCAAAACTACAATTTTGGAAAATATGGCATGATAACATTGGAACTATTTCAGATGAAGAAAATAATAAATTTTATATTCAACAATATTATGCTCAAGTTTTATCTAAGTTAGATCCAGAGCAAGTTTATAGAGAATTAGATAATTCAGTATTATTATGTTACGAAGATAATACGGCTTTTTGCCATAGACATATAGTTGCAGCATGGTTTGAAATATTGTTAGGTGTAACTGTTCCTGAGCAAAAAGCAAAAGGCTTTGATATTGAAACTATTGATAGACCTGATTATATTAAAGAATATTTAGATGAAATAATGAGAAAAGATAGGGATATGCGGGGCTTTAAATCCTTAAGAGCATTATATATTTTTGAAAAAGGAGAAAAGTTAGAAGTCGAAGCTGATAGATTAGAACAAGAAACAGGAAAATGTTATGACCATTATAGGCAAAGAGCATGTTTTTTAAGATGTGATGCGGATGAAGAGGAAGCGAGGTTTAATCAAAAAAGATTAACTAAAGCCATAAAAAATAAAAGTTGTTAAAAAAGTGTTATATTTTTGTTATAAAATTCTTTCAATATTCAAAACCATGTAGTATAATCTAGTTGTACTTGGGATGGATAAATTAATTTTCTAAGGGTTCGGTATCTAACCACTAGAGGCACCAGATTGATACCAAACTCGAACTTTCGAGTAACAATACAAAAACAACTTGTCAAAAAGTCGTTTTTATGCTATTATGAATATGTCAAGGGAACTTGCATAAAATAAAAAAGGAACATTCAATATGCCGATGTTGAGTGTTGCCATTTAAATGGTTACCACCTAAATCATTGGATGAGTTAGGTGGATTTCTTTTATATTAGTGTTATAAATAACAATAATAGTAAAAGGAAGATAATAATTACTAGAGCAAAGATTAATAAATCTTTCTTGTTCATTGTATCGCCTCCCTTCTTTTATGAAGTTTGGCTCCACCCAACTTATTAAATGTTCCTATAAAAATTATAGCAAACGAATGTTTATAAGGCAATGATTTTATACTAAATTATGGCAATTTAGTAAATACACTTGTATAATGACATTATCATTATATATAAAAGTATTAATTTATTACTTTTGAGTTTTAGGGAGAAAGTAAGATGAAACCAGAAATTAGAAAAAGAAGAATTGATGATTCGGAGGAATTAGCCCATGCTATTGCTATAGTATGGAATACAACATATAAAGGGATTGTAGATGATGAATTTCTAATAGGATTATTGAACAGTGAAAAACAATCAGCAGAAAGATTAAAAAATAATATAAATGAGCAACCATATTATTATGTCCTAATATTACAAAATAAAATAATTGGTTGGATCTATTTTACACTGGATAGTGATAAATATGAAAACTCAGCAGAAATTCATTCATTATATATTTTAAAAGAATATCAAGGAAATGGTTATGGTAAATTATTATATAATTATGCAGTTAAGAATATTTTAAAAAATAAAATTAAAAAAGTAATAATCGGATGTTTGGATAGAAATCCATCTAATGATTTTTATAAACATCTTGGTGGAAAATACATAGGTAACCATTTATTTAGAGAAAAATATTTAGAAAACATATATTTATTTGAGCTATAGAAAAATATAATAAGTTGTTGAACGTTCTTCCCAATGTCATCAGTTTAAGAAATTATAGAAAAAATTGTGTGAGAGTGAAAATAAATCCGTGTAAATAAAAATCTTTCCGTGATAAAATAGAAGAAATGGAGAGATTTTTATTTACACATAATTTTTTACACACTCTAACTAGTAGTATGCAATTAAAATTTTTGATATAATAAATATGGCAAATAAGATCGTGTTTATTGTTTGGAGGTAGAGAAAATGAATAAAAAAGTATTTGCAATTATTGAAATAGGCAGTAATAATACCAAAACTCATATTTATGAAGCTGAAAAAGTAATATATGAAAATAATACTACAATAGAATTTAAGAAAAATTATCAAATTGAAAGTAAAATAAATGAAAGTGATTTGAATAAGTTGTTTATAATAATTCAAAAAGCATTAGAATATACAAGTGATATTCATATATATGGTTGCAGTATCTTTAGAAATATCAAAGAAAATGAATTAGATGATATTAACTCAAAACTAAAAAGCAAGTTTAATGTACAAATAGAAGTCGTATCACAAGATGATGAAGCTCGCTATACAGCATTAGGTTGTTATAATAATATAAATTATGATGGCAATGTATGTGTATTTATTGGTGGCGGAGGTTCTATTGAACTTATATTTATTAATAATAAAAAAGTCATTGATAAAAAGTATTATAATTTTGGTGTAGTAGATATTACCAAAAAGTTCGATAGTTTAAAAGAAGATATTCCTACCTGTACTTTTGATGAAGTATATAATTATGTTAATGAATTAATAGGAAATATAGATGTAAAAGCTGACATTTTAATTTTAGCTGGTGGAGATCATTTGTATTGGTACAATAATGCTGGTTATAAATTGTTGGAAAATACTCTGTATAATTGTGAAAATCAAAAATATATGATAACAAGAGAAATAAGTGATAATTATGATCATGATGCTCTTATTACTTCTTTAGATAGAATAAGAGCAAATAGTGATAACCCCCTTTGGTTTGATGGCTCAAGGGCAATGAAAGTTATTACAAATTTAATATCACATAAGATTGATTCAAAGTATATAGTCCCTACTAAAATTAATATGGAAGATGGACTAAAAAATAACATTTTAAAATCGTAAAATAATATTTTATAAAAAATGAAAATCAATAAAACTATTTTAAAGAAAAGTATTTATTGTTAAAATAATGTTGTAATTGATATTTATCAATCTACTTTTGTGCAAGAGTTCAAAATAAGCTCTTTTATCGCACCGCTTAAAAATCTATTCTAACTTTTGTTAGATTTAAACATATAGTATCAACTTCAAAAGAAGTTGATATTTTGTATTTAAGAAAGGACAGATATGGTAAGTATAGTTAGTAAAGAATTATACTTTGATGAAAAACTAAAAATAATAATAAATAAATGATTTAGTTGTTTCAGTAGATATGAACTCTTGGAATGATTTAGGAGAGCATTTAATTGGTCTATCAATTGAAAAAGATCCAGTTAAAAGATTAAAAAAAGATGATGAATGATGTATTATAATTATTTTAAGAAATTGATGCAAATATTGTATTAATTCCTAATTTTGCAAAAAGTTGTAGATAACAACCGCTATCGCACCATAGGGAAATTAGTTGAACTAATCGACTTTAAATATATGAAGGGTTAATTTCGGTTAACCTTTTTATATTATTTGAGAGAAGTCCAATAGTTATACAAATAATAAGGTAAAATTATATATTGATTATGAATAAAACTTAATCTGTTAAAAATTCATAAAGTATACATCTTTGGTATTTCAATGATTAATATCACCTAAATTAATATAACGATTAACAATGTTATTATATGTATGTTAGAAAAAAAGTATAAAACTTCTATAATTTGGAATAATATTTATGGTGATTATATGTACTATATTAATTGTTTTTTTGTATATTCTTTTTTTGGCTTTTTACTTGAAAATCTTATATGCATTATAAAAAGGGAGAAAAAAGGTAGTGGAATATTATATGGCCCTTGGACTCCAATTTATGGTATAGGAGCAGTATTAATATTATTTATTTCAAAATTCTTATTTAATATACTTAAATTAGAAAAATGGCTTGAAGTATTAACAGTATTATTAGTGATTACTTTAACTTTAACAATTATTGAATGGGCGAGTGGTGTATTAATTGAAAAAATTTTTCATGTAACTTTTTGGGATTATAGAGAGTTTAGATTTAATATAGGAAAATATATTGCACTTGAGATATCTTTGATTTGGGGTATTAGCGCATTAGTAGTTATATATATTATTCAGCCTTTATTAGATAAATTTATTTATTTGATTCCAAACCATATTACTTATATACTTATAACACTTATAATTATTGATTTTATGGTTATTTTTATAAAGAAAAAGGTTCATAAATAGGATATGTCTAGATTTAAAACTAGGCTTTTTTAGTTGTTTTAAAATAATAAATTATATAGTATAATTATAAAGGTGAATAGTATGAAAAAAGTAACTATATTTGGTGGAGGCACAGGTATGTCAACACTTTTAAAAGGGTTAAAAGAATTTCCTATAGATATAACTTCTGTAGTATCAGTATGCGATGATGGAAAAAGCACAGGAAAGCTTAGAAAAGAATTTAATATTCCTGCGATGGGAGATATTAGAAGAGTAATGATATCATTAGCAGAGACAGAGCCATTAATGGAAAAACTTTTAAATTATAGATTTGATGTAAATACTGAATTAAATGAACATACCGTAGGTAATTTACTATTAGTTGCAGGAGCACAAATTACGGGTAATTTATCTGATGGTATAAGTGCTATTAGTAAGGTATTAAATTTAAAAGGTAAAGTTATTCCATTTTCTGAAGATAATATTACGTTAATTGGCAAAATGGAAGATGGGAGTACTATAGAAGGTGAACATAATATTACAGAAAGTGCATTAAAAATAAAAAATGTATATTACAAGGAAAGCCCTATAGTATGTGATGATGTACTTAGGTCAATTAAAGAATCTAATTTAATAATACTTAGTATGGGAAGTTTGTATACAAGTATAATTCCTAATTTACTTAGTAAAAAAGTGATAGATGAAATTGATAAAAGTAGTGCTAAAATTATGTATGTTTGTAACATGGTTACGCAGCCTGGAGAAACGGATAATTTTAAGGTTAGTAATCATATTAATGTATTAAATGAATATTTAGGTAAAAGAAAAATAGATGTAGTAATAGCAAATAATGGTATAATAGATAAGAATATTGCAAAAAAGTATTCAAGTTTGGAACAAAAAGATCCAGTTATACTTGATAATGAAAACATAACAACAGAGTTAATATTAAATGATTATGTATCGCTTGATGGCGGTCTTATAAGACATAATGTAGAAAAATTGTCTTTAGATATATATTCATATTTGATTAATTAAAAATAAGCATGATATAATGAAGTTGGAGGAATTATAATGGAAAAAGAATTAAAGTTAAAAAAATGCAGTAAATGTGGTTCTATTGTTAAGGTGTTAGAGGATTGTAATTGTGATGATTGTGGAATTTTATGCTGTTCAAAGAAAATGGAAGACGTAATCCAAAATTCTATAGATGCATCTTTCGAAAAACATGTGCCAACATATAAAATAAAGGGAAATGATTTAATTGTAGAAGTTAATCATGTTATGGAAGAAGAACATTTTATTAAATGGATTTGTTTAAAGACTATAGATAGGGAGGAATATGTTTACTTAAAACCTGGGGAAGATGCTACAGCAACATTTAAAAATGTAAGTGAAGGCATTTTATATTCATATTGTAATAAACATGGATTATGGATGATGGAAATTAAATAATAGGAGTAATTATGAAAAAGGGTAAATATATAGTGCTAGAAATAATACCAAGTAGTGTTGATCCAAAAAATGGGGATGTAATTCAATTATCTGCACTTAAAATAGATGATTTAAAATTAATAGATAGATTTGACTATCGTTTAGATAAAGATAAGGTTAATAATATAGATTTATTAAATATGACAAATTATGATAATGATAATTTTATATACCTTTCATCAACAAGAAGAATAATGATGAGATTTAAAAAATGGATAGAAAATTATGATTTATTAATTATTGATAATATCTATACAAAGAATTACTTAAAAAATATAAAAAATAATAAGGAGTCAATATTTAATTATCTAAATATGCAAATGAGTGATGATGTAATAGAAAAAATGATGGATAAGTATAACTTAGAACCATCAAATCATATTGTTGATTTATTATATGAAGCATTAATTAGCGAGAGTAATAATATACATAGGTAGGTGAATTAAATGGAAAATGTAAAGATAAAGCATATAGATGTATTTAATAAAGAATATGAATACATAAAAAGTGATAGATATAGAAAGTGTGCTAAAGAATTAGTAGAATTATTACCTGATTATTTCTTTGAAGTTTCAGCATCCTCAACAGGTAAGTATCATCCATCTTTTTCCCTAGGTGATGGTGGCCTTGTAAGACATACTAAAGTTGCTGTAAAAATTGCACATGAACTTTTAGAAAATAATAGCTTAGGCCATAAATTTACAAGTGATGAAAAAGATTTAATAATAATTTCTTTAATGATGCATGATGGATTAAAACATGGAATAGAGGAAAGTAAATATACAGTATTCGAACATCCTTTAATTGTAGGTAATTATATAAAAGAAAACAAAGACAAATTAACACTTAATGATGATGAAATAGAATTTATTACTAGAGTTATTTCATCTCATATGGGTGAATGGAATACAAATAATTATAGTGATGTTGTTTTACCTCTTCCCAAGGATAAATATCAAAGATTTGTACATATGTGTGATTTTTTAGCTAGTAGAAAATTTTTAGATGTTAAATTTGAAAATAATGATATACTTGAATAGAAAGGAAAAGATAATGAAAAAGAAATTTAATTTAAAATGGTTATTCGTAATTGTGCCAATCATAGCAGTATTAGTATTTACTTTAATTGCATTTTTGTTACCAAAAGACGAAGAAGTAGAGTTAAAAAAAGTAGAATATATTACTAAAGATAATAGAACTTCATTTAGCTTTTATGAGGATTTTTCTAAAAAAGAAGTAGGGGAGTATGATTTATATGCATCAAAGAAAAATAAACAGATTATTGGAGTATTTACATATAACTTGAATGAATATGAAGAAAATAGTAGTAAAGAGATACTTGAAAATCAAATTAAGTATTTCCTAGATACTAGAAAAGATATGAAATTATTTAAAAAAGAAACAACAATTGAAATGGATGACAAAATAATTACAAAAGTTGAATACTCAGGGAAAACTGATAACTCATCTGATTGTGTATATATATTTTCCGTAATAGATTTTAAGGCCGATACAAATTATGTTGTGTATAGCAATGAGGTAATAATTAAAGATGACTATGAAAATAATATAGGTGAGATGATTGATATTTTAAAAAGCGCAAAACTAAATTAATTTTTAGTTTTTTTATTATTCAAGGGGAATTTAAAAATTTATGGCTTATATATTCTATGGAGGGATAAAATGAGACATAAATATACAAATCAGCTAGAGGAAAAAGATTGTGCAGCAACTTGTCTATATAATATTATAAAATATTATAAAGGAAATATTAGTATAGAAAAATTAACAAAAATGCTTAATACTGATAAACTTGGGACAAGTGTGTTTAATATAGTACAAACATCAAAACAAATTGGATTCATATCAAATGCATATAAATGTGAACTTAATGATTTATGTAGTCTAAAGTTACCTGTAATAGCGCATATTAAAGTAGATAAGAAGTATGAACATTATGTTATTATCGATAAAATTGTTGACGACATTTTAATTATTCATGACCCAATTAGAGGATATATAAAATACGATATGAATAAATTTAGCGATGAATGGACTAATATTGTAATAACTTTTGATAAAACAGATAATGTTGTTAATGAAAAAGATGATAGTGTGTTATTTAAATTTTTATCTTATTTAAAAACCAATTATAAATTTATTACTCTTATTTTATTATTATCTATAATCATATCACTTTTTTCTATTTTTCATTCGTTTTACTTAAGTTATTTATATGATAATTATTTAAAAGCATTTAATATTTTTATAATTTTTATTTTAATATCGATTTTGAACATAATTATCAGTTATATTAGAAACAGTATTGTTTTAAAATATAACAAAAAAATTGATTTTTCTCTTACAAATAAAGTATATAATAAAATTTTATCTCTTCCACTTAGGTATCATCATAATAGGCCTGTTGGTGATATCATATCTAGAATAAACGACTTATCAAGTATAAAGGAGTTTATTAATGTTATTAGTTTTTCTTTTATTATTGATCTAATATATGTTTTGATTATAGGCATAATATTATTTGTTATTAATAAGTTAATGTTCTTGTTATTATTTATTATAAGTAGTATATATATTTTAATTTATCTAATATTTAGAAGTAGTATAAATAAATATTCGCTTATAAATAAAGAAAATGGTTCCTCTGTTAATACATATATGGTTGAAAGCATATTAGGTATAGATACAATAAAAAATCTAAATATTACAAAGAGTGTTTTAAATATGTTTAGACGAAAATATAATAAATTTCTAAATAGTAATATAAAGATAAGTAAACTTGTTTTAAACTTTGGACTTATACAAGATTTTGTTTGTACCTTTTCTAGTATATTAATGATATTTTTAGGTATTAATTTTTTAAAAAATAATACTTTAGATATATCATCTTTAATAATTGTTAATACATTAATTATTTATTATTTTAGTTCACTAAAAAATATCATCTCTATTGATAATTTAATTATAGAATCAAAAAATTCATATAAGAGGATTAAATTATTATATAATGAAACAAAAGATGATACTAAAAAAGGTAACTTTAAATTTAAAAACTTGATTCAATTTAAAAATTTAAATTATGCCTATAATGAAAATAATGTACTTAATAATATTAATTTTGAAATAAAAAAGAATGATTTTGTATTTGTTAAAGGAAAAAGCGGTGCGGGGAAATCAACTATATTTAAGATGCTTACAAAACAGCTCGAAACTAAAAGAAATATGATAAAAATAGATAATAAAGACATTAATAAAATTAGCTTAAAAGATATAAATGATAATATATGTTACGTATCTCAAAATGAATTTATATTTACAGATAGTATCTTAAATAACATTAAATTATTTAAAGAAGCAAAAAAAGAAGAATTGGACAAAGTTTTAAGAATTACTAATATAGATGAAATTTTAAAAGAAAGGAAAATTTCGCTTGACTTTCTTTTAGAAGAGAATGGCCATAATTTATCGGGTGGCGAAAGGCAGAAAATTTTACTAGCGCGTTCACTATTAAGAAATAAAAAAATACTAATACTTGATGAAACAATGAATGAAATTGATTCTTTTAGTGAAAGAAAAATAATAGAAAAAATAAAAGCTGAATACAATATAACATTTATTTTAATTTCACATAGAGATGATAATTCAGATTTGTTTGACAAAGTAATTTCAATTTAGGAGGTATAATGGTTAAATTAAAAGAAGAAGAAATGAAAAATATTAATGCGGGAGGAATTACTGCTGTGGGTTGGGCAGTAATTGCAGCAGGTCTATCATTTTTAGCGGGTCTACTAGATGGATATACAAGACCATATAAGTGTAGATAGAAAGGAGATGTAAAAAATGAAACAATTAGATATTAATGAAATGAAAAAAATAAAAGCAGGAGGGCTTTCAGGGACACTAGTAAATGCTTTTGTGAAAGGTTTTTCTACCTTTAGCGATTTAGGAAGATATGTAGGCTCTTCAATAAGAAGATTTGTATCAAGAAATTTATGTGGATTTTAATTTTAGGGAGCAAATGAGCTCTCTTTTTAAATAAAAAAATAAAAAAAATGTTGAAATAAAGCTATTTGAGTGATATAATTTGTTTAGTAAATATGAAAGGAGGGATAAGAGTGACAAAAGTAGTGGTAAAAAATGGAAACATTGATGGAGCTTTAAAAAGATTCAAACAACAAGTAGCGAAAAGTGGAATCCCTTCTGAATGTAAAAAAAGAGAACATTATTCTAAACCTGGTATTCAAAGAAGAGAAGCTAAAAAAGCAGGAATAAAGAATAGTAGAAAAAAACAAAGTCGCGATAGAGACTAATTATAAGCAGTTAATCTGCTTTTTTTTGGAGGATAAAATGAAAGAAAAATTACAAAAAGATATGATTGAATCAATGAAAGAACATAATAAAAAGAAAACTGATACGATTAAGTCTATAAAAGCTGCAGTTCAAATGGAGGAAATTAATTTAAAAAGAGAGTTAACTGATGAAGAAGTTATTAGCATTATTACAAAACAGATAAAGATGAGAAAAGATGCTATTAACGACTTTGAAAAGGCAGGTAGATCAGATTTAATTTCATCATATAATGAAGAGATTAATATACTAAATGAATATTTGCCTAAGCAACTTACAGATGATGAGATAAATAGGATAATTGATGAAGCATTTAATGTTATTAAACCAACTTCAAATGCAGATATTGGGAAAATAATGAAAGAAATTTTACCTAAATTAAAAAATCGTGCAGATATGGGGAAAGTTAATATTATAATTAAAAATAAATTATCAAAGTTATAAGGCTTCTTAAGTCTTATTTTTTTCATATACTTTATTAGGTGATTATAAAGTGATGAGAAATATTAAAAACTATGTAAGACAAGTTGAATTTAAAATAATTCTTAAAAAAAATATTATTGATATTGAAAACTATACAGATCTTGGTAATATATCAGATAAAGAAATTGCGGTATTTAATTACAATGAAAAGATTATAATTAGGGGATATAATCTTTCAATAAGTAAATTACTAAACAATGAATTATTAATCACAGGTAAATACAATAATATTATTTTTGAAGGTAATAATGAATAGTTATTTAATAATAAAAGTAGAAGGAAGAAATATACCCAAATTCTTACATAGATGCAAAAATAACAACATTAATATACTAAATATGAATAATATTTCCCATAAAGAAGTAATAATAAAAATAAATCAAAAAGATTATGATAAATTACTAAAAATAAGATCAATATATAAACTTACAATAATAAATAATGAAGGATATTTAAAGTTCAAGGAACTATTTAATAAAAATAAAATACTTATAATAATATCCTTTATTGGAATAATATTTCTAATATTTTTATCAAATACTATTTTTGATATAGATATTATAAGTACAAATAATGAATTAAATCAAAAGATAATTAAAGAACTTCAAAATTATGGAATTAAAAAATATTCTCTTAAAAAAGGATATAAAAATATAGAAAATATAAAGAAAAAATTAAAAGAAAAATATAATGATAATATAGAATGGATAGAAATAACTAGTATAGGAACCAAATATGAGATAAAAATTGTTGAAAGGAAGATAAATAATTCTATTCAAAATAACGAATATACCAATATAGTTGCTAAAAAATCCGGTGTAATAAGAAAGATATATGCAGAAAATGGTATGAAAGCAGTCGATTTAAATACATATGTTAATAAAGGCGATATTATAATTAGTGGATCTATTATTAAAGATGAAAAGGTTAAAGAATATGTTCATGCAAAAGGGAAAGTATATGCAGAGGTATGGTATAATGTAAGTATTAATTTTCCTTTAGAATATACAGAAAAAGTATATACTAATAATAAATCAAAAGGTTTGTACATAAAAATAGGCAATAAATATATTTCCAAAAGTAAATATGATAATTTTGAAAGAAAATCTATAAAGTCTATAAAAAATAGATTAATTCCCTTTGAAATAGGTATAGAAACTCAAAGTGAAGTTAAAATTAAAAATGATAAATATACAGAAAAAGAAGCTAAAACAAAGGCAATAGAAAGAGTTAAAGAAAAAATTTTACAGTCCCTTGATAATGATGAATACATATTGCAAGAAAAAACTTTGAATTTTACTTCAAAAGGGAGTAAAATAGTATTAAACATGTTTGTTTCTTGTTATGAGGAAATAGGAGAAGAAGTAAAATTAATTCCAGAAGAAAATAACGAGGAGGAGCAAAACCAAAATCAAAATTAAAGGAGTAATAATATGATAGAAAAAACACTGCGAAATGCAATTAGTGAAAATTGGCCAATGCTTTTTATATTTACAGTAGTAATTGTAACAATAAGAATAGTATATTTAATTGTACATAAACATAAATTTGTTTTATACAAAGAATTATTTATGCTAGTATTTTTAGTGTATGCGATGCTTTTGTTTTATGTTGTAACATTTCAAGATGTTAATTATGGAACAAATAATTTTATACCTTTTAAGGAAATACTTAGATACGAGGTTGGATCGAAATTATTTATAAAAAATATAGTTGGTAATATTATATTATTTATTCCATTTGGACTTTTTGTTTCATATATATTAAAGACAAGAAAAGTTTCTCCAATAATGATAATAACGTTAATAACATCATTTGTAATTGAATTTACACAACTAAAAATAGGTAGGACCTTTGATATAGATGATATACTATTAAATATAGTTGGTGGTTTTATCGGTTATTTAATATTTATTATTATCGATACGCTTGAAAGTCATCTTCCATCATTCTTTTCTACGGATGCCTTTAAAAATGTTATAACAATTATAATATGTATTATAATTGTTCTTGTATATACGAATTCAACATTATGGGGTATTTTAAGATGAGAGAGATAGAAGTATTTAATGAAACAAATGAGAGTCTAGACGAAATTAGGGAATTAAACAAGTTAACAAGTTTCTTAGCAGATTACTTTAATCTAGATAATATAATATTTAATGTTATTATTGTTGATAATAATAAAATACATGAAATTAATAAAGAATATAGAAATATAGATAAAGAAACAGATGTAATTTCTTTTGCACTTGAAGATGATAAGAGTATTACGAATAATGATATAAGAGTGCTTGGAGATATATATATATCAATAGATAAGGCAAAACAACAATCTAAAGAATATGGTCATTCTTTAAAAAGAGAATTATGTTTTCTTGCAACACATGGTTTTCTTCATTTACTTGGTTATGATCATATTAATAAAGAGGATGAAAAGATAATGTTTAATCTTCAAGATGAAATATTAAGTGCATACGGAGTAGGTAGATAAATATGAAAGAAAAATTAAGTGAAATATTAAATAATTCTTATAGTCCATATTCAAATTTTAAAGTAGCTGCAATCGTAGTAATGAAAGATGGTAAAGAGTTTTATGGAAGCAATGTAGAAAATGCATCATATGGCGCAACAATATGCGCGGAAAGAAGTGCAATAGTATCTGCGATAAGTAATGGGTATAAAAAATATGATTTTGATAAATTATATGTAATGGTAAATTCAGATAAAATGAGTACATGTTGTTTTATGTGTAGACAAGTAATATGTGAATTATTTGAAAAAGATAGAAACATAATATTAATGAATAAAAATGGTATGGAAAAGGTATATACAGTTAAAGAACTATGTCCATATCCATTTGATGAAGAGGACTTAAAATGAAAGTTGGATTTGTAAGTATAGTAGGAAGGCCAAATGCAGGTAAAAGTACTTTACTTAATACTATTATAGGAAGTAAAGTAGCAATTGTTTCTGATAAAGCACATACAACGAGAAATAACATTCAAGGAATATATAATGATGAGGATGCTCAAATAATATTTATAGATACCCCAGGAGTACATAAACCAGTTCAAAAACTTGGTAAATATATGAATAAACAAGTCTATTATTCTTTAGATGATGCCGATGTAATATTATTTATGGTAGATGTGACTGAAAAAATAGGTAAAGGTGATAAATTTATACTTGAAAAATTAAAAGAAGAAAAGAAAACTGTATTTTTAATATTAAATAAAGTTGACAAAATACAAAAAGAATTCTTATTTCCTATGATTGAAGAATATAACAAATTATTTGATTTTAAAGAGATAATACCAATTTCAGCACTTAAAAATGATAATATTAGTGACTTAGTTAATACTATAAAAAAATATTTAAATGAAGGAGATAAATATTATCCAGAAGAATATTATACAGATAAAAGTATAAATTTTATGGTTTCAGAAATAGTTAGAGAAAAGGTACTTAAGCTCACAAATGAAGAAGTTCCACATGCAGTAACATGTGTAGTTGAAAAATTTGAAGATAATGGAACTAGTATACATATTAATGTACTTATAATTGCTAGTAGAGAAGGAATAAAAAAAATACTTGTTGGGCATAATGGATCAATGATTAAACAAATAGGAACAGATGCAAGAAGCGAAATAGAAAAATTAGTTGGTAAAAAAGTATATTTAGAATTATTTGTAAAAGTTATAAATAACTGGAGGGATAAGGAAAAATATCTAATAGAATTTGGATTTAAGGAAGAAAATGAAAACTAATTTTGAATAAATTTATTTTGTTAAACCATTATATTAATGGATGGTGATATATAATGAATAGAAATGATGTTTGGAATTTATTTAAAATGACAGGAAAAGTTGAGTACTTTTTAAAATATAAGGAAATGTGTAATAAGGCAGTGATGATTCTTGGAGATAACGAAAGTAAAGGGAATAATAATTAGTGAAAATAGCTATAGTGAGACTAGTAAACTTCTTAATATATTTACAAAGGAGTATGGAATAATTGGAGTAATTGCTAAAGGTGCTAAAAGATTAAAAAGTAATTTAAGGGCAGTTTCATCAAAACTTACATATGCGGATTTTCAAATATATTATAAAGAGGGTAAACTATCGACTTTGGTATGTGCAGATGTAATCAATCCATTTAATGAAATAAAAAAAGATTTACTTAAAATAAGTTATGCATCTTTTTTGCTTGAACTTACAAGTCAAGTAATGAAACAAACAAATAGTAAAGATATATTTAATTTACTTGAAAGTACATTATTAAAAATAGAAGAAGGATATGACCCTACAGTCATTATTAATATATTAGAACTTAAATATTTAGATTATTTAGGAGTAAAACCAGTACTTGATTCATGTTCAGTATGTGGAAATACTAAAATAATTACTGTATCTACAAATAAGGGTGGCTTTGTATGTTCAAATTGTCATACAAATGAGAAAATAGTAGATAAAAAAACTATTCAAGTGCTTAGAATGTTATATTATGTAGATATATCAAAAATAAGTAAAATTAATTTATCAGATGTAACTAAAACAGAAATAGATGATTTTATAAATGAATATTATGATAGATATACAGGTTTATATTTAAAAAGTAAAAAATTTCTTAAAACAATAAAAAATGTATACATATAATATAAAATATGTTATAATCTAAACATATAGATGAAAAGCGATGACTAGGGTTGGAATCCTAAACAGCTATATAAATATGAGATGATTCGTCAAAGAATAAGTAAGGTGGAACCGCTATAATTAGTCCTTACAAATTTGAGGAATTATTTTTGTTTTAAGGAGGTTTAATATGAAATTTAATGGTAAGAAACATTTGAATTCTAATATGTATAAAAAAATCAGAATAAAAGAGAAAAATACAGAAGTAATAGTTAGTGCAATACCTGATGAAAGATTTAAAAATGTAGAAACATTAAAATTATCAATAATGTGTATAACAGATTTTATAAAAGATATGAATGAAGAGGATAAAGTAAAAGAGATTACTGAGTATTTTTTAAGGAATAATACAATATGTGGATTAATTGATGATAAAAATGGAATAATTGTCAATAGTGTATCTGGTAGACAATTAGTTATTAGTTTATCTTGTAAATATAGAGGTATATTAAATTTAATTTATGAAAAATATCAAAATGATAGGTTAAAATTTTTAAGTGAAACTAATATAGATACAATTCATATAACAGAAATATACCTCAATAAAGTATATAGAATAATTACACATGCATCTATTTATCAAGTAGTAAATATAGACAATAAAGATGTAATACACTTAAATTTATTTTCTGATAAGGCTGAGGAAATAGCAAAATTTGATTTAAATTTTATTGATAATTATATAAGGAATTTTATTAATAATAGTCCTAGTTTCATTTGGTCAATTTGTAATAGCTATGCATCTACATATTTTATATTTGATTTAAATAAAAAAATATACCTACCATATGATTTATATGAAAAATATGAGCAAGAAGTAATTAAACATAATCATTTTATCGAAAATGAAGATAAAAAACAATTAAGTTTAAATTTAGAGAGGGAGAGTATATAATGGAAAAATTAACAATGGAAAAACTTACAAATGTATGTAAGCAATATGGTTTTATATATCAAGGAAGTGAAATATATGGGGGACTTGCAAATACTTGGGATTATGGTCCAATAGGTGTTGAACTTAAAAATAATATAAAAAAAGCTTGGTGGAAAAGATTTATAGAAGAAAGTGAAAATAGTTATGGTCTTGATGCTGCAATACTTATGAATCCAGAGGTATGGGTTGCATCAGGACACGTATCATCATTTTCAGATCCATTAATAGATTGTAAAAAGTGTAAGAGTAGACATAGGGCAGATAAACTTATCGAAGAATTTACAAATGGAAAAGAAACTGGTGATGGTTGGGAAAACGATAAATTAGAGGAATTTATTAAAGAAAACAAAATTAAATGTCCTAAGTGTGGAGAAAATGATTTTACTAGTATTAGACAATTTAATCTTTTATTTGAAACTTCAATGGGTGTTACAGAAGATACCAAAAATAAAGTATATTTAAGAGGAGAGACCGCACAGGGAATATTTGTAAACTTTTTAAATGTACAAAGAACAATGAGAGCAAAAATACCATTCGGAATAGGGCAAATAGGTAAAGCTTTTAGAAATGAAATAACCCCAGGTAATTTTACATTTAGAACTAGAGAATTTGAACAAATGGAATATGAATTTTTCTGTAAACCTGGTGATGATATAAAATGGTTTGAGTATTATCAGAATTATGCAATGAATTTTTTAAAGGACCTTGGATTAAAAGAAGAAAATCTAAGACTTAGAAAGCATAAAGAAGAAGAATTAGTATTCTATAGTAAGGGCACAACAGATATAGAATATAATTATCCTCATGGATGGGGTGAACTTTGGGGAATAGCAGATAGAACAGATTATGATTTAACAGTTCATTCAAAACATTCAGGTGTAGACTTAGTTTATCTAGATCCAGAAACAAATGAAAAATATACTCCATATGTAATAGAACCATCAGTTGGATGTGATAGACTAGCGCTTGCAGTTTTAGCGGATGCATATGATGAAGAAATATTAGAAGATGGAAGTGTAAGAGAAGTAATGAGGTTTAATCCAGCAATTGCGCCATATAAAGTGGCAGTACTTCCTCTTGTTAAAAAATTTCATAAAGAAAAATCAGAAGAAATCTACAGAATGCTAAGTAAACATTTTATGTGTGCTTATGATGAAACAGGAAACATAGGTAAAAGATATAGAAGAGAAGATGTAATAGGAACTCCATATTGTATTACTATTGATGATGAAACTATAAATAATAATACTGTAACTATAAGAGATAGAGATACCATGAAACAAATAACCTTAAATGTAGATGAAATAGTTGATTATATAAATGAGAAAGTTAAATTCTAAATAACTTTCTTTTTAATTACTATATAAAATTAAAAACTCTAAATTATTTGACTTTTTTTAAATAATGGTATATATTAATTTTCGCGAATTACCAAAAGGGGTGATTATAAGTGAATAAAAAAGTTGATCAATATCATAAAATAATAGATTTTTGTGAAAATATAAAAAATGCCATAGAAGATAACGATAATTACGATATAAATATTGTATATATTATATCTTTCTTACCAAATGAATTATTAAAAAATTTTGATTATGATTTTAATAGAACATATACTACAATTGGATCCTTAAAACCTAGTAGTATAGATGAGTTATGTGATTCAATAAATAATAATACCAAAAGATACACGAATAAATAATTCCAAAAAATATTTATAAAAAATAGGAACTAAAGTAAAGCCTATTTTTTATTGTTTATATAATACTTTTTTTAAATATATTACATTTTCTTGAAATTCATATTCGAGTGGATTATTAATTATGTACATTTCTTCAAATAATGGTGGATTTTATTTATAATTATCATTTTGAATTAATGCAAATGAAGAATATATATTAGATAACATATTTATAATGTTATTAGGATTACCATTATTAAATCATATGACTATCTAGATAATAAATGTATAACCTTATTCATTAATATAAGTATTTTTCATTCATCAATAAAATTTTTTTTTGATTAGTTACGATTTTATAACAAATTTAAAAAAAATATTTCATTTTCTATTATTTTGTGTTAAAATTAATTATAGTTATAAAATAGTAATGGAGGAATAAAATATGGGAATGTTTGATAAAATATTTGGCAAGGATATTGTTGGTGGAGAAATTTCAGAAGATGAATATTACTCACTTGGAATAGATGAAGCATATAAGGATTCAAATAGCGAAGGAAATAAAATGATTCTTCTAGAGCCAAGAGCATACTCTGAAAGTCAACAAATTGCGGATCATTTAAAGAAAAGAAATACAGTTGTTGTTAATTTAAAGAGGGTAACAAATGAACAGGCTAAAAGAATAGTAGATTTTTTAAGTGGAACTCTATATGCGATTGGTGGAGATTTACAAAAACTTGGACCTGGAATATTTTTATGTACACCGAAAAATATTAATGTACAAGGTAAAATAACTGAGGAAGAAGAAAAGTTAAGGAAGACTAGAAACGATAATATAGAATTTTAATTATAGTATGGACAAATAAATTATAAAGTGTTATCATATAACACATAGCTAAAGAGGTGATTTAATGCAAAAGTTTAGTAGAACACTTCATGGCTATAATCCAGATGAGGTTAATAATTTTTTAGACGAAGTTATTTCAAAAGTTGAAAAGATGATTGAATCTAATAGACAAAAAAATGAGGAGATATTACTTTTGAAAAATGAACTTGCTAAAAGGAAAGATAATAAAGAACTAGAAGATAAAGCAAGAAAGTTTGATGAATTAGAAACTACATTAAATAAGGCTATTGTTATGGCGGAAGATACTGGTGAACATATTAGGAGAGTTGCCAAACAAGAACGTGATTTAATATTGGAAGAAGCTAGAAAAAATGCAAGTATAATTATTAATGATGCTCTTGTAAGATCTGAAAAGATAGAATATGAAGCATCTCTACTAAGAAAAAATATAATTATGTTTAAAAGAAAACTAAAGAATAACTTAGAAGAACAACTTAAGATGATAGATGATATAGAAGTTATTGAAGAATTAGAATAGATGATAGAGACGAATATTTAAATTAATATTTACAGAGAAAATGTTAATAGCTGAGAAACATTAATATTATTAAATATTAGATCACTCTTGATATTTTTAACTGAATAATTAGGTTAAAACGTATGATATGCGTTAAATATTTAAAGAGCATAGAAATATCTATGAAGTAAGGTGGTACCGCTCCAATTTAAAGGAGTCCTTACATTATAGATATTTTTTTATTTTGAAAGGGTGTATAACATGGTAGTTAGTATAGTATTATTAATAGTAGGATTTATTTTACTAATAAAAGGAGCAGATATGTTTGTAGATGGTGCATCAAATACTGCTCAAAATTTAAAAATTCCAAAAATGGTAATAGGGCTTACTATAGTGGCATTTGGAACAAGCGCCCCTGAACTTGCTGTATCAATAAAGGCAGTGCTATCAGGTAGTTCTGATATAGTACTAGGTAACGTAGTAGGTAGTAATATTCTAAATATATTATTGATACTTGGAATATCTAGTTTATTTTCTAAAATGGGAGTAAAAGATAATACAGTAAAAAAAGAAATACCACTTACAATATTATTCTCATGCTTACTTACAGTTTTATCATTTGATAATATGTTTGATAAAGATATAACAAATGTAGTATCAAGAACTGATGGGATTGTAATATTACTTTTCTTTATAATATTTATATATTATTTATTTACAATTATGAAAAGTGGAAAAAAGGATGATAATAATATTCCTAAGTATGGAATAGTAAAATCAATAATATTTATTATAATAGGTTTAATTGGGGTAGTTATAGGTAGTAATTTAGTAGTTGATAATGCGACTTTAATAGCAAAAGCGTTAAATGTATCAGAAAAGATGATAGCCCTTACTATAGTAGCATTTGGAACATCACTTCCAGAACTTGTAACAAGTATTCAGGCAGCTAGAAAAGGTGAGAATGATATTGCAATTGGTAATATTATTGGAAGTAATATATTTAATATTGGAGTAGTTATAGGTATCCCAGCATTATTTATTAATAACATAAACGTTGGAACATTTAACTATATAGATATGCTTACTATGATTTTTTCAGCAATACTTCTATTTGTTTTAACACTTAAAAAGAAAAAAATAGATAGACATGAGGGAATAATAATGCTTATTATATTTATAACATATTATACCTATGTAATTTTAGGAGGGATTAACTAATGAAAATATTTGAAAATTTGAAAAAAGAAGAAAATTGTGAATTAGAAAAGAGAACATTAAAAAAATGGGAAGATGAAAATATCTTAGATAAAACAATAGATAATAGAAATAATAACAAAAATTTTGTATTTTATGATGGACCTGCAACCGCAAATGGTATGCCAGGTGTACACCATATGTTAGCGAAAATAGTGAAAGATTCGTTTTGTAAATATAGGACAATGAAGGGTAATAAAGTTCTTAGAAAAGTTGGCTGGGATACACATGGACTTCCAGTAGAATTACAGGTAGAAAAGCAACTTGGATTTACAGGTAAAGGTGATATTGAAAAATATGGAATAAAAGAATTTAATGAAAAATGTAGAGAGAGTGTATGGGCGAATGAAACAGCATTTAAAGATTTTACACATAAGATGGGTCAATTCATTGATCTTAAAAATCCATATATAACTTATGATAATAATTATATAGAAACAGAGTGGTGGATATTAAAAAAATATTTTGATGAAGGTTTAATTTATGATGGACTTAAGATACTTCCATATTGTCCAAGATGTGGGACAGGACTTGCTAGTCATGAAGTGGCACAAGGATATAAAGAAATAACTGTTAATACTGTAACGGTACCTTTTAAATTAAAAGATGAGGATGCATATTTACTTGTCTGGACAACAACGCCATGGACATTAATTTCAAATGTTGCCGCTTGTGTTAATCCAAATGTTGAATATGTAAAATGTGAGTCAAAAGGATATAAATTTATAGTTGCAAAGGCATTGGCTAATAAAGTATTAGGTGACGATTATGAAGTGATTGAAACATATTTAGGTAAAGATTTAGAATATAAAGAATATGAACAATTTATGCCTTTCTTAAATGTCAATAAAAAAGGTTTTTATATAACATGTGCTGATTATGTTACTATAGAAGATGGTACAGGTATTGTACATATAGCACCAGCTTTTGGAGCAGATGATTATGAAGTAGGTCTTAAATACAATTTACCAGTGCTAAATCCAGTAGATGAATCAGGATGTTACACAGAAGGCCCTTGGAAGGGTAGATTAGTAGTAGATCCAGAACTTGAAATAGAAATAATTAAGTATTTAGCGAGTGAGGATAAATTATTTAAAAAGCAAAAGATGGAACACAATTATCCACATTGTTGGAGATGCAAAACACCACTTGTTTACTATTCAAAGTCAAGCCTTTATATAAAAACAACAGCATATAAAGATAAAATAATTGAAGCAAATAAGAAAGTTAATTGGTATCCTAGTTATGTTGGTACGAAAAGGTTTGAAAATTGGCTAGAAAATATGGTAGATTGGGCAATATCTCGTAATAGATATTGGGGATGCCCAATACCACTTTGGAGATGCGAATGTGGGCATGATATAATGGTTGGTTCTAGAAAGGAACTAGTGGAACTTGCTATTGAAGATATAGATGAAAATATAGAGTTACATAGACCATATGTTGATAATATTCATATTAAATGTCCAAAATGTTCTAAAGTAATGAATAGGGTAAGTGATGTAATGGATTGTTGGTTTGATTCTGGTTCAATGCCATTTGCTCAATATCATTATCCGTTTGAAAACAAAGAATTATTTGAAAGTCAATTCCCTGCTGATTTTATCGCAGAGGGGATAGATCAGACAAGAGGATGGTTTTATACGTTACTAGCTATATCAACATTTGTAATGGGATGTAGTCCATATAAAAATGTAGTTGTAAATGATTTAGTGCTTGATAAATATGGACAAAAAATGCATAAATCAAGAGGAAATGCTATCGCACCAATGCCAATATTAGAAAAGTATGGCGCAGATGCAGTTAGATTCTATATGCTTAATGCATCCCCGGTATGGACTCCACTTAGATTTGATGAAGAAGGGGTAAAAGAGATTAATTCTAAAATATTAAGTACTCTTAAAAATACATATACATTCTTTGAAATGTATGCTAATACAGATAATATAGATCCAAGAAATTTTGATGTATCGTATAATTCATTAGAGGAAATAGATAAATGGCTTTTATCTAAATATAATAAGTTAATAAAAAATGTAACAAATGCATTTGAAGAATATGATTTAAATAAAGTTACAAAATATTTCTTTACATTTCTAAATGATGATTTATCTAACTGGTATATAAGAAGAAATAGAAGAAGATTCTGGTCTTCTAAACTTGATAATAGTAAAAAAGCAGTATACAAGACAACATATGATATTTTAGTTGGGTTATGTAAATTACTTGCGCCTATCACTCCATTTATTACTGAGGAATTATTTACTAAACTAACTTTAAAAGACTCAGTTCATTTAGAGGATTATCCAGTATGCGATGATAAAATGATTAATGAAGAAATAGAAGAAAGAATGGATTTAGTACGTGATTTAATATCACTTGGTAGAAATGCAAGAGAAGATGCTAAGATAAAGGTTCGTCAACCAATAAATGAAGTAATACTTGATGGTAAAAATGAAAAAATAATAGGTGATTTAACTGAATTAATTAAAGAAGAATTAAATGTAAAAAATGTTACATTCGAAAATGATTTAGCTAAATATATGAACTTTTCTATAAAACCTAACTTTAAAATATGTGGTCCTATGTTTGGTAAAGATATAAAAGAACTATCAAATGAACTATTAAAACTATCAAATGAAGAAATTAATTTAATTGAAAAAGGAAATACAATAGAGCTTACAATAAATGATAGAGACTATGGTATAAATAAAGATATGATAGAAATTAGGATTAAATCTAAAGATGGATTTGATTCCGTTATGGAAAATAATAACTTCGTAATACTAAATACTACATTAACAGAGGATTTACTAAATGAAGGTATTGCAAGAGAACTTGTCTCTAAGGTTCAAAATTTAAGAAAAGAAAAAGATTTTGATATAGCAGATAGAATTAAATTGTATTATAATGGCGATATTAAAGAAGTAATTGATAATTTCAAAGATTATATTATGAAAGAAACACTATCTGAAGAAATAATTAAAAAAGATGATTTAACTATGGAATATGACTTAAATGGTAATATAGTTAAATTAGATGTAGAAAAAGTTGCTTAGAAAAGTAACTTTTTTTGTCGAATTATGAAATATTAATTGACAAGTGAAATATAATATGTTAGTATTAATCACGTTGCTCGAAAAAGGAGATGAAAAAGTGATTAGATTAATAAGTGAAATAAAAAGATTGTCCGATATTGTTAATACGTTTGAACAAATGGATAAATCTAGTGGATTGAAACCTCATGATTATAAGATATATAAAAAATATTTAATTGAGTTACAGAAAAAACAAAGAGAGTTAAATATTATATTACAAAAGGAAAAAGTTCCTTGTTTGACCCCAAACATGTAAAAAAATATCACTTCAAAATGTGATATTTTTATTTTGTATATTGATTATTTCTAATAAATTCTCTTAAGAGCTTAGTTAAGGCTCTTTTTTCTATTCTAGATACATAACTTCTTGATATATTTAATTCTTTAGCAATTTCTTTTTGTGTAAGTTCATCATTATTATTTAGACCATATCTTTTATTTATTATAGTTTTTTCTCTATCTGATAATACACTCATATATTTACTTAAAAGTTCAATATTATTTTGAATATGAATATCTTCTGCAAAATCAGGCTTAGGCGTTTTAAGTATTTCCATAAATGTAATTTCATTTCCATCTTTATCAAATCCAATAGATTCTTCAATACTTATATTTTTATTATTTTTTTTATCACTTCTAAAATACATAAGAATTTCATTATCTATACATCTTGCACAGTAAGTAGCAAGCTTAGTGCCATGTTTATATGAATATGTATCTATTCCTTTTATTAAACCAATTATACCAATACTAATTAAATCATCAGTATCATTTCTTGAAGTTTCATATTTTTTTACAACATGCGCAACTAATCTTAAATTATGTTCTATTAATTTATTTCTTGCTTCTTTATCATTTTTATTTAAGAATAAATCTAGATATTTTTCTTCTTCTTCATTTGATAATGGATCCGGGAAAATATTATTTGAATAACTACCAGTAAAAGCAAACATCCCCTTTATAACTGTAGTAAGTAAGGTTAAAATCAAAAAAATCACTCCTTAATTAATTATATGAAAAAGGTAAAAAAACATATCTTATTGCCTTATTTTTTCGTTTATTGTATAATATAAGGGTACAAAATAGGTAGGAAGTTGATAGTATGTATTTAAAAGAAATTAAAGCAAGTGGTTTTAAATCATTCGCAGAAAAAATAGGTATTGAATTTACAAGTGGTATATCAGGAATAGTAGGTCCTAATGGATCTGGTAAAAGTAATGTAGTAGATGCAGTTCGCTGGGTACTAGGTGAACAATCAGTTAAGTCTCTTCGTGGTGAGGGCACTATGAGTGATGTAATATTCTCAGGTAGTAAAAGTAGAAAAGCAGCTAATTATGCATCAGTAACGCTTATTTTTGATAATACTGATAAATATTTAAATATAGATTTTGACGAAGTGGAAATAAAAAGAACTATTTATAAAAGTGGAGAAAATGAATATTTTATAAATAATACAAAATGTAGATTAAAAGATATTATAGAATTATTTATGGATACAGGAGCATCTAAAGAATCTTTTAATATTATTTCACAAGGTGATGTTGCAAATATCTTGTCAGGTAAAGCAGAAGATAGAAGAGTAATATTTGAAGAAGCTGCAGGTGTTTTAAAATATAAAAAGAGAAAAGATGAAGCACTTAGAAAACTTTCTAAAACTCATGATAATATGACAAGAGTAAATGATATTATTGATGAATTAAATACTACTTTAGAACCTTTAAAAAAACAAAGCGAAGTAGCTAAAATATATTTAGACAAAAAAGAACAATTAGAAAATGTAGAAATTGCACTTACTATTAATGACATTGAAAAATATAATTTTGAATATAAATTTAGTAAAGAAAAAATAGAAAACTTAACAGATGAGATAACTAAAATGTTATCAAATAGTTCTAAAGAACAGGCTAAAATAGAGACAATTAAGAATAATATAAATAAGTTAAATAATGATTTATATTTAAAACAACAAGAGTTAGTCAAAATAAATGGTGAGGTTGAAAGATTATCGGGTGAAAAAAATCTTATTTCTGAAAGAAGTAAGTATAATTCAAATGATGTAAAACTTCATGATAATATTTTAAATTTAAAAGAAAAAATATTATCAGTAGATACTATGATAAATACACTTACTAAAGAAATAGAAAGTGAAAATATTAATAATAAAGATGTATCAAATAAATTAAACGATATAATAGGTAAATTAAATAGTATAGAAAAAGATAAAGAAAAATTAACTAGTGAATTAAATGAAAAAATAAGGCTTATTACAAATTTAAAACATAGAAAAGATGTATTGATTGATTCAATTGAAAATAATTCATCGCTTCCTTATTCAGTTAAAAATGTACTTAATAATCCTAAACTTTCAGGTATATATAATGTAGTAGGTAAATTAATTGAATTCGAAGAAAAGTATTCGGATGCTCTTGGAGTATCTTTAATGAGTGCAGTATCTCATATCGTATGTGATAATGAAAAAGTAGCTAAAAATGCGATTGATTACCTAAGAAATAATAATTTAGGAAGAGCAACTTTTCTTCCAATTAATGTAATGAAACCTAGAGTTATAGATGAAGAATCTTATAATAAATTAAAATCATCTAAAGGATTTATAGATATTGCTTCTAACTTAGTTAATTTTGATGTTAAATATAAAAATGCAATTTTAAATTTGCTTGGATCAGTAGTAATTGTGGATAATATTGATAATGCAAATACAATATCTAAATTAATTAATAATAGATATAAAGTAGTAACACTTTTAGGTGAAGTAGTAAATATTGGAGGAAGTATAACAGGTGGTTCTTTAAAGAAAAGTAATATATTAAGTGAAAAATATGAACTTGAAAATATACTTCAAAATATAGATGTAACTCAAAGAGATATAAATGAAATAGAAAATAAAATAAATGAAGTTGATGAAAAATATACAAATGTAGAATATGAAAAGAAAAGTGTTTTAATTACTGTGGATGCGAGTAGTGAAATATTAAAGAATAAAAATAATAAATTAGAGGAACTAATAAGAGATAAAAAATCATTTGAACTTGAACTTAATAATAATTTAAATACTGTTAATAATGTAATTTCTAATGAAGAAGAAGAAATATTAAATGAATATTATACTAAAGTAAAAGAAAAAGAAGAATTAACTATAGAAATAGAAAGAATAGTTAAAAGTTTAAGCAATGAAAAAGAAGAACTTTTAAATAATGAATCTTATTTAAAAACGAGTAATTCTGAATTTAATAAACTACAAAATGAATTAAAAGAGCATGAAATAAAGGTTAATAGATTAGATGTTAAATTAGATAATTTACTTAATATATTATCTATAGATTATTCTATTACTTATGAAAAAGCAAAAGAAAAATATATTCTTGATATTGATGAAGATACTGCAAGAAGTAAGGTAAATACCTTAAAAAGAGAAATAAAGGAACTTGGTGATGTTAATGTATCTTCAATAGAAGAATATGAAAGAGTATCTGAAAGATATAATTTTCTTCAAAAACAAAAGGAAGATTTAATAAATGCAGAAAATATGCTTCTAGAAATAATAAATGAAATGGATGAAGTTATGAAAGTAAACTTTTCTGAAACATTTGAAAAAATAAAAGAGGCATTCTCTGAAACATTTAAAATATTATTTGGTGGAGGAAGAGCTGAACTTAAATTAACTGATCCAAGTAATATACTTGAAACAGGTATAGATATAATTGCTCTTCCACCAGGAAAGAAACTTCAACATATATCACTTCTATCAGGAGGAGAAAAAACTCTTACTGCAATATCACTTTTATTTGCAATCCTTAAGGTTAGACCTGTTCCATTTTGCATTTTAGATGAAGTTGAGGCAGCTCTTGATGAAGTAAATGTGGATAATTTTGGTAAATTTTTATCTAAATTTAAAGGTGATACACAGTTTATAATTATTACCCATAAGAAAAAAACTATGGAGTATGCAGATGTTTTATATGGTATAACAATGCAAGAATCTGGTGTATCAAAATTAGTAAGTGTCAAATTAGAAGAATTAAAATAAAAATACTTTACGTTGTTATGTATATTTTAAATAATATTTGTAAAACAATAACCAGGTTGATTGACATGTTTATGTATAAAGTGTAATATTAATTATGATAGATATAGGAGGATAAAATGAGTAACAAAATAAGAAATGTAGTTTTAATAATTTTAGCTATAGCATTAATTGGTATGACAATAGTATATGCAGCATTATCACAAACATTAAATATTACTTCAACTGCAAAGGTTAAAGCTTCAACATGGGATATACACTTTGCAAATTTAAGCGAAGCAACCAAGGTTGGTGGTGCAAATGTTACAACACCACCAACACTTGCAAGTACAACAATATCAGGGCTTGATGTATCACTAGTTAAACCTGGTGATTCAGTATCATATACATTTGATGTTGTTAATAATGGTTCAATAGATGCAAATCTTGGGACATACACTATAAATACAAAGGGTAATGGAATAACTTGTACAGATTCTAGTGGTTCTACAACTAGTTCAAATGCAACTAATGTATGTAATAATTTAATATTTACATTAACATATAACACTGCAACAACAGCAGCACAAACAGGAACTGCAATATCAGCAGGTACGGCTGTTGCAAAAAATCAAAAACTAAAAGCAGGCCAAACAGTAAAATTAAAACTTACAGTAACATTTAATTCAGCAGCTACATCAGTTCCAACTTCAGACGTTACAATATCAGGTTTAAATTCTACATTAGTATATGATCAACAATAATAGGAGGAAAAATGAATAATAAAGTAAAAAATACAATTTTAATTATATTAGCTATTGGAATAGTTGGTATGACAATAGCATACGCAGCATTATCACAAACATTAAATATTACTTCAACTGCAAAGGTTAAGGCATCAACATGGGATGTACACTTTGCAAATGGTGGAACTGTTGGTACAACAGGTTCAGCAACTGTTGCGACACAACCAACTCTTGCAAATACAACAATATCAGGGTTAGTAGTTGAATTAACTAAACCAAATGATAAAATACAATATACATTTGATGTATATAATGCAGGTACAATAGATGCAATATTAAGTACTTATACACTTAATTCAAAAGGCAATGGAATAACTTGTACAGATTCTGAAGGATCTACAACTAGTTCAAATGCAACTACTGTATGTAATAATCTAACATTTACATTAACTTATACAAACAATACAACAGCAGCACAAACAGGAACTGTAATAACAGCAGGCTCACCAGTTGCAAAAAATCAACAATTAAAAGCACGTCAAAAAGTAAATTTAACATTAACAGTATCATATAGTGGAAATTCCGTACCATCTTCTGATATTACAATAGGCGGACTTGATGCATCATTAATATATACTCAAAATTAAAAAACAAAATTATTACTATTTTGTTCAGAGTGTTGACAAACTACCTATTTTTAAAAATTTAATATTTTAGTGAATTGAAAGTGGTAGAAAAATGTCAAAATATAAGTAATTTTAGATATTAAAACCCTAAAATTGCTATTTTTTTGCTCTTTTGTGGGTGATAT
>JAGBAW010000011.1 GCA_017938725.1 Bacilli bacterium
TAAAACCTTTTAAGCTTAGAGCTTATATTAAAGGTCTGTTTATTTTGTGTTAAATTAATTATATAACAGTTTTAAATTTTTGAGTGTTTTCTCTTTTTTTTATATAATTTTACATTTTCCCACATCTAGTTTACTACATCATTATTTTTGGAATATTTGACAAAAAGAAGCAGTTGTGTTAATATAGTGCACGTTAATTCAAATTTGAGGGGGTATATTATATGGAAGAAAAATCAAAATCTGGATTTATTAGAGATATTGTGATAAAGGTATTTTTAATACTATTATTTGTATTTTTAATAACTTTATTATTTCCAATGCCAAATTTAACACCATTTTATGATGCAGTATTTAATAATAATATTCAAACTATGAAAGATGCTGCTGAAAATTATTTTACTAAGGAAAGAATGCCTGAAAATGTGGGTGATTCATCTAAATTAACTTTAAAGCAAATGCTTGATAAAAAGTTAGTATTACCATTCCTTGATGAAGATGGTAAAGAGTGTAACATTGAAAAATCTTATGTACAAGTTACAAAGAAAGAAAAAGAGTATGAACTTAAGGTATATTTATCATGTGGAAAAGATGAAAATTATATAATTACGCCTATAGGATGTTATAATTTCTGTGAAAATAATCAGGAATGTAATTGTTCATGTAATCAGGGTGAAGTTTCAACTGATAATACAGGTAAGGTAACAATTAATAAGCCTGTTGTAACACCTGATGACGATGGAAAATATAAATTACAATATTTATATACTAGAACATTAACAAATACTAATTGGGTAACTGGCAATTATCAAACTAACAGGGAAACTGAAAGTGATAATGTTAAGTTAATAGATACTAAAACAGAGTATACGGGTAAAAAGAAAGTTGAATCTGGTTCAGCAATATATAAACATGTAAAATATGCATATAAAAATAATTGGTCATATGATACAGATTGGACAGATGAAGTAAAAACTTTAACTGATAATTTAAGATTACTAGCAGAAAGAACTTTATACACAGGTCAAAGAAAGTATACTGTTGATACAACTAAATATAAACATATTAAATATGGCTATAAAGATAACTGGACATACGATACAAATTGGACAGATGAGGTAAAAACAATTACTGATAATATTAAATTACATGATGAAAGAACATTATATACTGGTCAAAGAAAGTATAATATTGATACAACACAATATAAACATGTAAAATATGCGTATAAAGATAATTGGACAAAAACAGACTGGCAAACAACTAAATACAAAACATCTAGCAAAGTAGTATTAATCGGTACAAGATATACTGTTAGGAAAACAATTAATACGGGAACATGGAGTAATTGGATTGAGGATAAAACTTGGAGAAGTTCTAAACCATCAAATACTTCAACAAAACAGTGGTCGGATGCATACAATAAGAAAACTGAAACATCATGGGTCTTAAAATATAGTTCTGCACCTTTAGATCAAGTAATGCCAACATATAGTGGCAATTATAAATATGATTTCTTATATGACGATTTAACACCATGTAACTCATCATGTAATGGTAATTCACATAAGAGAGTTTATTATCATCGTGTTTATGAGAAGCAAACATCTACTCAGTATCAATATAAGTATAGAACATATTCTTCAAGTACATCGGTTGATGAAAGGGTAGTTACTGATCCATCAAGTTATGTGGCAAACGGATATTCAATAGTCAAATATGAGTATAAATATAAAATTAATAATAGAGAAAAATATGAAGCAGACTCTAAATGGACAGATTCAAAAAATTCACCAAGTGGATATGAGTATGCTAATAAGACTAGAATACTTAGAACAATAAAATATGAGAACCTGGGTAAATGGGTTACAAGTTACGATAGATTAGGTGAATATACTTATGAGGTTAGGACAAGAAAACAATATAAATATAAATATAATAATCCTATAAAGTATATTGAAGATACAATTTGGACAGATTCAAAAAATTCACCAAATGGATATATATATGCAAATGAGAAGATAACAACTAGAACAACAAAATATGAAAATTTAGGTAAGTGGGTAACAAGCTATGATAAACTAGGTGAATATACTTATAATGTAACAACAAGAAAACAGTATAAGTATAGATATAATAGGCCAGAGAAATATGTATCAGATACAATTTGGACATCATCTATAACCTCGCCAAGTGGATATACATATACTGGGGAATCAAAAGTTACTAGTAACACAAGCTACGTTGATCTAGGCAAATGGGTATCTAGTAGGGCTGAACTAGGGCAATACACTTATGATGTTGAAACAAGAAAACTATATAGATATAAATATAAGAAAACAACAACTACTACTGAAAGTAAATGGTTTGATAAAAATCCTGGTGGCAGCTGGGTATATGCAAATCAAACTAGAAAAGTGAAAGTAAATTAACTACTTTCTCTTTTTTTGTGATAAAATTGTTTTAGGGAGGTAAATATGATAATAGGTGTACTTGTTGAAATATCAATTAATAAAAAAGAGAAAACATTTGATTATTTAGTTCCTGAAAATTTAGTAGGTATGATTCAAATAGGAAAAAGAGTACTTGTTCCTTTTGGAAAGCAAAAATTAGAAGGTTTTATAATAAATATAAAAGATAAAAGTGAATATAATTTAAAAAAAATAATTAGTATAATAGATGATGAACCTATACTAACAGATGAATTGTTGAGTCTTGGAAAAGAGATATCAGATGATATAGTTTGTAATTTAATAAAGGTTTATCAAGCAATGCTTCCTATTGGATATAAGGCCTCAATTAAGGCAAAAATGGGTATAAAAGAAGAAAGGTATATTAAATTAGTTTCAAAAGAATGTGGGATTAACTTCATAAACTCATCTAAAGCAAAAAAACAAGTTGAATTAGTAAAGAATTTATTTGAAAATGGCAGTGTAGTAAAAAATAAATATCCTTATAATATAGTCAGGACATTAATTGATAAAGGGATAATAAAAGAAGAAAAAAAAGAAATATATAGAATAGATAATACATGTAATGTAGAGGATTTAAAAGTATTAAATAAATATCAAAAAGATGCCTATGAAAGGATAAAGAATAGTAATAAAGATGTTATATTACTTCATGGTGTAACAGGTTCAGGTAAAACAGAAATATATATGCATCTAATAAAAGACGTTATAAAGCATGGTAAAGAAGCTATTATACTTGTCCCAGAGATAAGTTTAACACCACAAATTATAAATAGATTTAAAAGTCATTTTTCGAATAAAATAGCAGTTTTTCATAGTGGTTTATCAGATAGTGAAAAATATGACGAATATAGGAAAATAAAAAGAGGGGAAGTATCTATTGTAATAGGTGCTAGAAGTGCTATATTTGTACCCTTAAATGATATAGGAATAATAATTGTTGATGAAGAGCAGTCTACTTCATATAAACAAGATCATGATCCAAAATACAATGCAATAGATGTTGCTGTAAAAAGAGGAAAATATCATAATGCTAAAGTAGTACTTGGTAGTGCAACACCATCAATTGAAACTTATGCAAGGGCAGAAAAAGGATTTTACGAATTAGTAACATTAAATAAAAGAGCAAATGATGCTAAACTTCCAGATGTTACTATAGTAGATATGAAAAATGAAATAAGAAAGGGTAATAGCATTTTTTCTAAAATCCTGGTTGATAATATAAATGATAGATTAAATAAAAAGGAACAAATAATATTATTTTTAAATAAAAGAGGTTATTCATCATATCAGATGTGTAGTAATTGTGGTGAGGTAGTTAAATGCCCAAATTGTGATATAACTTTAACTTATCATAAAAATAGTGGTATGAATAGATGTCATTATTGTGGTTATGCAAGAGTAAAAGAGGAGATATGTCCGCATTGTAAAACTAATTCTTTAAAAAACTTTGGACTTGGAACAGAAAAAATAGAAGAAGAAATATCTAAATTATTTCCTACCTCTAAGATAATAAGAATGGATATAGATACAACATCTAAAAAAGGTTCACATGAAAAAATAATAAATTCATTTTTGAACCATGAGTATGACATACTTATAGGTACTCAAATGATTGCAAAAGGACTAGATTTTCCCCTTGTTACACTAGTGGGTGTAATAAATGCAGATACCTTATTAAATATTCCTGATTTTAGAAGTAATGAACATACATATCATTTACTTAGTCAAGTATCAGGAAGAGCAGGAAGGGATAAACTTTCAGGTAAAGTAATTATTCAAACGTACAATCCTGATAATTATAGTATAAGTTATTCAAAGAATCATGATTATATAGGATTTTATAATGAAGAGATAAAAATTAGAAAAAATTTAAAATATCCACCATATTACTTTTTAACTCTTATAAAGATTGGTGGTAAAGTATATGATAATACTTTAAATGAATCTAGAAAAATTTGTAGTTACATTAAAAGAAATATATCAAATGACATGGTAGTTTTAGGACCATCACCATCTAATATTTCAAAAATAAATAATACATATTATTTTCAAATAATAATAAAATTTAGAAACAAAGAAAAAATGAAAGTAATACTAAATAATTTGGTATTATTAGATGAAAATAATAATAAAATAAATTTAAGTGTAGATATTAACCCAATTAATTTATAAGTATGTGTATAAATTAATAAGTTATTACTATTGATTTGTAGACAATACAAATATATTTAAATTAGAAAATTAAATTTCAAATAAGTCATTTACACTTTATTTTATTTATGTTATACTAATTTTGGCTTTGAAATATGCGCAAATATTGATTTATGATCCATGTGCTCGTTAGAGTGGTAAGTAAATATGAGATATTTGTAAGAAAAACAAAAGGAGGAATTTAATATGGCAGTAGTTTCAATGGGATATTTATTAGAAGCTGGTGTTCATTTTGGTCATCAAACAAAAAGATGGAATCCAAAAATGAAAGAATATATTTTTACAGCAAGAGAGGGAATCTATATTATAGATTTACAAAAAACAGTTAAGAAAATTGAAGAAGCTTATAGTGCTTTAAAAGAAATCGCACAAAATGGTGGCAAAGTTATTTTTGTAGGTACAAAAAAACAAGCACAAGAGGCATCAATGGAAGAAGCGGTTAGATCAGATAGTTATTATGTAACTGAAAGATGGCTTGGAGGAACATTAACAAATTTCAAAACCATTAGAAGAAGAATAGGTTATCTTGATCAAGTTGAAAAGATGGAGGCAAATGGTACTCTTGATTTACTTCCTAAAAAAGAAGTAATAAAAATAAGAAAAGAATACGATAAGTTAAATTCATATTTCTGTGGTATTAGAAATATGAAAAAAGTACCTGATGCAATGATTATTACAGACCCTAAGAAAGAATATATAGCGATAAAAGAAGCAAGAAAACTTGGTATACCTGTATTTGGAATTGTTGATACAAATTGTGATCCAGATTTAGTTGATTATGTAATACCTGCGAATGATGATGCAGTAAGGGCTGTTAAAATTATTTTAGGTGTACTTGCAAATGCAATTAATGAAGGAACTGATAGAGAAATTGTTGATTTCTTAACTGATGATGATAAAATGAAAAATGCTAATAAAGAAGCTAAAAAAGATATTAAGAAAAATGAAGCTAAAGAAGTTAAAGAGCAAAGCAAAGAGGAAGTAAGGAAAACTGTTGAAGAAGTCAAAGCCAATGATAAGGAAGATTTATCTAAAAAAACAGTAACTGAACTTAAGGAAATTGCAAAAGCTAAAGGTATCGAAGGATATAGTAAACTAAAGAAAAGTGAACTTTTAGAAGTTTTAAATAAATAGAAATCTAAAAGGAGGAATAAGATATGAACGCAAGTTTAATAAAAGAATTAAGAGATATTTCAGGTGCTGGATTAATGGACTGTAAAAAAGCATTAGAAGCATCAGATGGTAATATCGATAAAGCAATAGATTATCTAAGAGAAAAAGGAATTAGTAAAGCTGCAAAAAAAGCAGATAGAATTGCAGCAGAAGGATTAAGTACAGTTTTAATTGAGGGTAATAATGCTTCAATTGTTGAAGTTAATTGCGAAACTGACTTTGTTGCTAAAAATGAAAAATTCGTTAATTTGGTTAATAAAATTGCAAAATTAATTGCTGATAATGATGTTTCCACTATGGAGGAAGCATTAAAACTTAATACAGAAGAAGGAACACTAAATGATACACTTGTTAATATGACAGCAACTATAGGTGAAAAGATCAGTTTTAGGAGATTTGCAAGACTTACAAAAACTGATTCACAAAATTTTGGTGGATATATTCATATGGGTGGTAAAATATCTGCAATTACATTAGTTGAAGGTGCAAGTGAAGAGGTAGCTAAGGATGTATCAATGCATTCGGCTGCAATGAGACCAAGCTATGTAAGAAGAGAAGATGTACCAGCAAATGAAGTTGAAAAAGAAATGAGTATATTAAAAGAACAAGCCATGAATGAAGGAAAACCTGCAGATATAGCTGAAAAAATGGTTAATGGACGTATAAATAAATTTTATAAAGAAATATGCCTAGAAGAACAAGACTTCGTAAAGGATTCAGATGTTACTGTAGGTCAATATGTTAAAAATAGTGGTGGTTCAATAGTTGATATGGTACGTTTCGAAGTTGGTGAAGGTATCGAGAAAAAAGAAGAAAATTTTGTTGAAGAAGTTATGAGTCAAATTAACGGATAAGAAAAATTATTATTTTATTGCAAAAGAGCAAATGAGTAAAAAACTTATTTGTTTTTTATATGCTTTTTATTTTCAAAAAAATGTCAAAAATAAAAGTTATTAATATAACTTATTAGTTACTAAATGAAACATAAAAAAATTAGTAAGTATATTAATTCACTTTTTATTCAATATTTGGTATAATAAAAATAGGTGGTAGAAGTGAAAAAAAGTGTAAAAATTATAATTTTAGTATTAACTATAGTATTATTAGGTGTAGGATTAGTATATAGATTTATATCTAATAAAAATAATGCAAATAATACGATTAAAGTAAATGAAGATAAGGTAGAATTTTCAAAATTATATGATGTAGATGAAAATAATGTATTTGAAAAAATAAGTGCTGATGCGGCAATAGATTTACTAGAAAAAGGCACAGGTATTTTATATTTAGGTTATCCTAAATGTCCTTGGTGTCAGGATTTAATACCTTTATTAAATAAGGCTGCAAAAGATAATAATATTGGTTCAATATATTATATCGAAAAATTTTTTGATATGAGACCTGATAAAGTAGAAAATCCTAAATATCAAGAGGAATATAATAAAATAATAAAATATATAGATGAGTATGAAATAAAAATAAATGAAAAAATTAAGGAGGATGATATTATAAAAGTTCCACTTGTATTATTTGTAAAAAATGGAAAAATTATTGGTTATCAAAAAGGAACTATTTCAGGTCATGAAATAACAAAAAATGAAAATGGTAAATATGAATTAAGAGACTTAACTGATGAAGAAAAAACTACAATAATTAGTAAACTAAATAGTTTAATAAATAAAATATATTCAAATGCATGCTCAAGTGGTTGTTAAAAATATTTTTATATAGTAAAATAATATATATGAGAGGATGAAAAAAATGGAAGAAATTTTATTAGAAACAGAAGAAAAAATGGAAAAGACTATTGAAAATCTAGAAAATAGATTTAAATTAATACGTGCAGGTAGAGCTAATCCATCAATATTAGATAATGTAAAAGTTAATTATTATGGAACACCGACACTTTTAAATCAACTTGCAACTATATCAGTTCCTGAGGCAAGAAAACTTCAAATTAAAGCATTTGATAAATCATGCCTTAGTGATATAGAAAAGGCAATATATGAAGCAGACTTAGGTTTAACTCCTAATAACACAGGGGAATTAATATTTATAACTATTCCTGAACTTACTGAAGATAGAAGAAGAGAACTTGTTAAACAAGCAAAAGCAATGGGAGAAGAAGCTAAGGTTGCTCTTAGAAATATAAGACAAGAATCTAATAATGCAATTAAAAAACTTGAACTAAATGAAGATGAAGAAAAATATGGTACTAATGAAGTTCAAGAATTGATAAATAAATATAATAAAAAAGCAGAAGAAAAGACTAAAGAAAAAGAAGAAGAGTTAATGACAATATAATTAACTCTTTTAAAAAAAGAGGTATGTTATGAAAAAATATATTAAACTAATTTTGTTTTTATTATTTATAGCTTTCATTTTTTTATTAATATTTAATGTATCTAGAAGAATATCTTTGAATAATTTTTTAGATAAAACAATAGCCACAGAAAAGAAAATTAATTATTCAACAACTATAAATTTGGATATAAGTAATTCAATTAATAGCTCAAGGATAGAATACGATATTGTTGTTTCACCATCGGCAAAAAAAATAACTATAAATAATTATATTAATAATGAATTTATGAATAGTATTTATAAGTATAATGTTTTAAATGGAGAAAAAAAAGGTATATATAAGTATGATGGAAAAAAATATATAAAAACAAATGAAGAAAAGGATGAATTTAATATTAATTATGATTCCTTAAAAAAGAATATCATCAGCATTAAAAAAATAGAGAATATTGTAATTGATGATATTAGTTATAAAAAATATGTTGTTAAGATGAAGGCATATGATGCATATAATATTATATATAATGATGATATATTGAAAAAAGAGGATATCAATAAAAATATAGATGTTACTATAATCATTGATAAGTCAAATAAATTTGTTTATAAAATATCATATAAAATAGATAATATAAATAATAGTAAACAGGCTGGTATGGCAATGGAATATAATGCTGAAATAATTAATAAGGATATTAATAATCATAATATTATTGAGTTACCTTTTTAGAAAATAGTAAAAAAGTGCATTTTATAGGCACTTTTTTTATTTTTTATCATAAATTAAAGTAGAGGAGTGATAAAATGTCTAATTACAAGGAGATTGTAACTAAAGCTGTTATAGGTAAAGGCAAAAAGTATTTTAAAAATAAATACAATGTAAATAGTGAAGTAAAACCTACTACTATTTTAGGATGCTGGATTATTAATCATAAATTTAAAGGTTATGTACAGGGTGATGATGTTGTAGTTGATGGTTCGTTTGATATAAATATTTGGTATTCATATGATAATGATACTAAAACTAATGTCATTAACCAAACTATTAAATATAATGAACTTATAAATGTAAAAACTAAGTTAGATGTTGACTTTAATGATTCTGAAATAATAGTTAGAGCCTTAAAACAACCAACATGTGGTAACGTTCAAATAAATGGTAATACTATAGATTTTGATATAGAAAAAGAACTTGGAATTGAAGTAGTTGGAGATACAAAGGTTAAGATAATGGTTGAAGATGATGAAGATAAATGGGAAATATTTGATGATACCGTTTCAGATGAAATTGTTGAAGAGATTGATAATGAAGTAAATGAAGAATTTTTATAGTAGTGTCAACAAAAACAGTTGACACTACTGTTTTTTTATAGTATTATAGTAACAACAAATATTTAAGGAGGAGAAATATATGGCAGTTAAAATTAGATTAAAAAGAATGGGAGCAAAAAAAAGACCTTTTTATAGAGTTGTAGTAGCAGATTCTAGAAGTCCAAGAGATGGTAAGGTAATTGATACATTAGGATATTATAATCCATTAAATGGGGAAATAAAAGTTGAAGAAGAATCCGCAATGAAATGGTTAAAAAATGGTGCTATTGCTACAGATACAGCAAAAGATGTATTATCTAAATCTGGAATAATGACTAAGTTTCATGAAGAAAAAAGAGGTAAATAATAATGTCATTAATTGAATTAACCCAAATGATAATAAATTCTCTAGTAAGGGATCCTGATTCTGTATCTATAAAACAATTAGAAAGTGAAGAAGAAATTGTTATTGAGGTTGTAGTCCCTGAATGTGAGATGGGATCTATAATAGGAAGAGAGGGAAAAATAGCTAATTCAATTAGAACTATTGTTCAAGCAAGTTCCTATTTAAAAGATAATAAAAGAGTAAAAATTAATATTAGTTCAATATAAAAGTAATAACTTTTATATTTTTATTTGCAAAAAAAAAGATTTTGATATATAATAATCGAAAAAATTAACAGGGGGATTTTTTATGAAAAAATTATTAAATTATTTAAGTTTTATACCTTTTGCAGTATGTTTAGGGTCACTCGTTATATATATTATGTATATAATTAGGATTAAAATAAATCCATCTATAACTGTTACAGAAAAAATAACCTCAATGCTTAGGGTGTATTTGTTGATATCCTTAATATCATTATTTATAGGATTACTAATTATACTTGTAAAGAAGATATACAATTTATTAAGGGTAGATAATGTAAAGGTAAAGAGAAAAAAAATTAAAGAAATTAATAAAGATCAAAAAATATGGAAAAATGACGATGCATTTAGAGTTGAAAACATTTCAAAAAGTAGTTTTAACTTAGAACAAAAGGAAATTCTTAAGTTAGATGGTTCCCTATGTCCAGAGTGTGGGGGACTAATTTCAAAAAATGCAGCAATATGTACACATTGTGGTATATTATTTGATGAAGAATTATTAAGGTTTTTAAATAATAGGGATAAGATTAATGAAAAGAAAGTTAAAAAGCATAATATCAAAATAGTGATTGCTAATATAGTCCTAATAATAGTATTTATATTTTTAATATTTCTTATATCCAATATGTTATTAAATAAGAGAGCTGAAAATAATAAAAATATTAATCAAATAGTTATAAATAAGTAAATAAAAAATGTTATATGAAAAGCTTTATAACATTTTTTTATATTAATGGATTTTCTACATCCGATATAGTAAGAGTTTGTTCTTCTCTATTAAGATATGAAACATACAAAATTATAATCGCACCAATTAAACTTAAAACGCTTGTTGATAGAAGTAAGCCACTTTTAAATTTTGCAGTACTATCATTTTTTTCTGATTGATAATTTTTATAACCCGTATATAAGGACAGAAGTACTGCAACTAAAATCACAATTCTATTATAATATGAAATATTTAATGATTGTTTTGTTGTAAAATATCTTTTTCCTTTTACTAAATTGCCTTTTTCATCAAAAGTAAGTGCAAGTGATACTAATGATGCTAATATAAATACTATTGATGAAATAAGGTTTAGATTAATTAATAATACATCTTCTTTTTTATTAGCACTATTCATATTTAATTATATTCAAAATAAATTTTATTATTTGCAATGATGTTTAAAAGTAAAAGGGGCAAAGAACTTTGTTTTTTTTCCTTTTTGTTATATAATTATAAATGAAGTAATAAAAGAAAGTGGGAGTAGACTTTGAGCAAAGATAAAAAAAGAACAAATTCATTTGTCGGAAATGTTTTAATGTTGATGATTTCACAAATTATAATAAAATTGCTTGGACTTATATATAGGTTAGCTATAACTAATGTTAAAGGATTTGGGGATTTAGGTAATGGATATTATTCGGCAGGTTATCAGGTATATGCTGTATTACTTATTATATCTTCTCAAGGTATACCGGGTGCTGTATCTAAACTTGTCTCTAATAAAGTAGCACAAGGAAAATATAATGAGGCACATAGAATATTTAAAGTATCTTTATGGGTATTTGGTATAATTGGTCTAATAGCGTCATTACTTTTATATTTTTTATCAGATTTTATATCAATGGATATATTAAATGTTAAAGATGTAACATATGTATTAAAGGTTTTATCACCAGCAATATTTTTTGTTTGTGTATCAGCAGTTATAAGAGGTTATTTTGCGGGCCTAGGTACAATGAAAGCATCAAGTATATCACAAGCACTTGAACAATTCTTTAATTGTGTACTTACTATAACATTTGTTTATGCACTAGTAGGTAAAGAACCATATGTAATGGCTGCTGGTGGAAATTTATCAACAACACTTGCAATATTAATATCATTTTCTTACTTATTATTGTTTTATAAAACTAATATAAAAAAATACAAAGAAGAATCAAATGATGTAGTTGATACTTCCAAGTCTGCTACTAAAAAACTATCTAAAATAATTATAATGACAGCAATACCACTAACAGTAGGGTCAATTATATCTGTTGTCACAACATTAATCGATACTATAACTGTAAGTAATTGTATACAAATAGCATATAAAAATATTTTTGAAAGTAAGTATTTGCTTGAACAAGAGGCCATGAGACTTACAGGAATATTATCTAAAGTTGAGACTATTGTTAATTTACCAATAGCAGTAAATCTCTCATTTTATTCAGCGCTTATTCCTGCAATAACTGCAGCTATATCAAAAAAAGATTATGAATCTGCATCAAAAAAGATATCATTTTCTATTAGTACTTCTCTATTAATAGTACTCCCATGTGCAATTGGTTTTATTACACTTGCAGATCCTATACTTAAAATGCTTTATCCAAACGCATCAGATGGTGCACATATATTTCAAATAGCAGCCTTTACTATGATATTTGTAGCAATTAACCATACACTTCAGGGATCTTTATTTGGACTTGGTAAAATGTATACACCAGCTTTAGCCTTAACATGTGGCAGTATAGTTAAAATAATATTAAATTTGATTTTAATAAGAAATCCAAATATTAATATATATGGTGCAGCGGTAAGTTCCTTAATTTGTCAAGTAATTACGTTTACTATTATATATATAACGTTAAAAAGAACTATCAGATTTAAAATGGACAAAAGAAATAATTTAATTAAACCTATAATTGCAAGTTTATTGATGGGATTTGTAATAATTTTAATTCAATATATCTTTAAAGGAGTATTGGGTAATTCAATTTTAACAATGATAAGTATTATAATAGGTGCTATAGTATATTTATTTTTAGTGGTAATTTTAAAAATACTTAAAAAAGATGAAATTTACGCCCTACCAAAGGGTGAAAAAATATATAATATGTTAGTTAAGTTAAAATTATATAAAGCTTAAAGGAGTAATAATATGAGTGAATTAATAATAAAAAAGGAAGATTTATTACATAATATAAATGAAATAAAGTCAAGGGTAAGTAGTGATGATTATACCTTAATCGCAGTTGTAAAGGGTAATGCATATGGACTTGGAATAGTTGAATTTACTAAATTTTTAATTGATGCTGGTTTTAATTTTTTCGCAGTTGCAGAAGCGAGTGAAGCACTTCTTCTAAGAAAAAATGGCATAAAAGAAAAAATATTATTACTAACACCGTATTCAGATGAAAAAAATGTTAAACTTCTAGTAGAAAACGATATAACTTTAACGATTGATTCTAAAGAATCATTTTGCGTTGCAGATGAGATTTGCAATAAACTAAATAAAAAAGTATTATCACATATTAAAATAGATACAGGCCTTTCAAGATATGGATTTAATTTTAATAATATAAATGAAATTAAACAAATAGTAAAAAATTCATCTAATATTATATTTGAGGGAATATATTCACACTTTTCTTGTTCATTAAAGGAAGATTCCTCTTTTAGTAATTTACAATTTAATAGATTTAATACTGTAATTGAAAAGTTAAAAAAAGAAAATATTGAATTTAAATTAAGACATATTTGTAATTCATCTGGATTTTTTAAATATCCCAATATGCATTTAAACGCAGCTAGGATAGGTTCTGCTTTTTCTGGTAATGCAGTAGGTATAAAAACTAATTTAAAGAGGGTAGGTACTTTTCATACTAAAATATCAAAGATAAGAAATGTTTCTTCAGGTGATTATATTGGTTATGCTAATTCATATAAGGTAAAGAAAAATATGAAAATAGGAGTGCTTCCAACAGGATATTATGAAGGAGTGGGGCTTTCCTTAATAGAACAAAGATATAGATTCTTAAGTAAGGCAAAAAAGGCATTAATAGAATTTAAAAATATATTTACTGATAATTCGCTTGTACTTGGTGAATTTAAGGTACTTGGTCAAATAGGAATGCATGATGTAGTTATAGATTTAACAAATAAAGATTATAAAGAAAATGATGATGTATATTTCTATGTAAAACCAGTATTCATAGATACAAGTGTAAAAAGGGTATATAAATAGGCTAAAGGAGTAATTAAAGATGAAAAAGTTATATTTTATATTAGTATTATGGGGAGTAAAGTTTGGTAATATATTATGCAAGTTATTTCATAAAGCAGGGACTATGATATCCGGTAAGGTAGCAGTTAAATTTCAAAAAGATTTTGTTAAATATTTTACTAATATAGATTATGATAAAGTAATATTTGTAACAGGAACCAATGGTAAATCTACTACAACTAATTTGCTTTATCATACTATAAAAACATCAGGTAAAAAGGTTGCGACTAATACAGAAGGTGCTAATATGATGAGTGGTATTGCAACTACGCTTATTAAAAATTCAAATATTTTTGGTAAATTTAACAAAGAGTTTTTAATCCTTGAGGTAGATGAAAGAAGTTTAAGAAATATATTTAAAGTATTACCTGCCAAAAATCTATGTATTAGCAATCTTCAAAAAGATCAAGTACAAAGAAATGGTGATCCAGACTTTATATACCAGATGTTTAAAAATGCAATAAGTAAAGATGTAACCTTATTTGTTAATAATGAAGAACCAAGAAGTAGATCTCTAGAAGATTATGCGGGTAAAAGTATTTACTATAGTATGGAAAAAAACAGTAAGACATTTGAAAAAAATGGTTTTTATGATGTAACAATGCCTTGCCCAAAATGCAATCATAAAATAGAATATGAATACTATAATATTGAAAATATTGGCAAATTTAAATGTACAAATTGTAATTATAAAAGCGTTAAAAAAGCAAATGTTACTATTAAAGAAATAGACTATGAAAACCATACATTCAAATGTGGGAAAGATACATATAAAGTAAATTATATAAATCCATTTTATATATATAATTATGCTCTTGTTATATCAGTTTGTAAAAAATATAATATTGAATATAATGATATTCAAAAAGGATTTGAGACATTTAAAAATCCAGCAGATAGAAGAGAAGTATATAATTACCATGGAAAGATAGTTCATTACTTAAGAATTAAACAGGAAAATCCTGAAACAATGCAAAATGCTCTTGATACAATAGCGAGAGATAAGAGAAAAAAAGCAATATATATTGGACTTTATGAAGTAAAAGATTTTCCTCCAGCTTATGCTAATACATTTTATTTCTTTGATTGTGATTTTAAAAAATGCGTATCTAAACAGGTAGAAAAATATGTATGTTTTTCTAAAACAGTAGCTTTTGATACTGCTAATAGAATGATTTATGCAGGAGCAGATGAAAAGAAAATTAAAGTATATGATGTAGAAGATGACTTTAATAAAATATTTTCTGATTTAGATAATTTAAAAACGGATAATATTTATATAATTACAGGTATGAAACCATATAAGAAAATAAAAGCATATTTAAAAAAAGGTGATAGTAATGAATAATACAGTTAATGTGGCATGGATGTATCCAGACATTTTAAATTTACATGGTGAAAGGGCAAATGCTAAAGCATTTGAATTAATTTCAAAAAAAATGAAAGTTAAACTTAATATAGATAGGATAGATGATATTGATGAAAAAGTAGATTTTGATAAATATGATATCTTACTTTTTAATCCAGGAGAATTAAGAGTAATTAATGCATTATCAAATATACTATATAATCAAAAAGATCAACTTAATAAATATATAAAAGATGGGAAAATTATTTTTATAACAGGTACAACAGGTGCTTTATTTGCAAAAAATATTCAAAGACTAGATGGAGAAGTATTTAATGGCCTTAATATACTTGATATGGACGCTAAAGAAAGAAATATGGTAATAGGAGATGACTTATATTATACATTTAATAAAATGGATATAATGGCATCACAAATACAAATGATTGATATTACCCTAAATAATGTAAAACCATTTGCAAATATTAAATATGGCTATGGAAATAATGGTACTAGCGTAGAAGGTGCTAGATATAAAAACGTAATATTTACAAATGCACTAGGACCAGTCCTTGTTAAAAATCCATGGTTTACAGAATATTTAATTAAATTAGCGTGTAAAAATAAAAAAATGAAATTAAAAACAAATAAAATAAGTTATGACTTAGAGAGAAAGTCACTTGCAAGTGCTAAAGAATTTATAGATAAAAAATTGAATGAGAAGTAATAACAAGTATTAAAAATAGCTAGTTGTAATTTTTTTTATCATATAGTAAAATATAGTAAGTTAAAAAGGAGAGTTATTATGGGAAGAGCATTTGAGGTTAGAAAAGCATCTATACAAAAAACAGGTGCAGCTAAGGCAAAACTTTATTCAAATTTTGCTAAGGAAATTTATCTTGCTGCAAAAAATGGTGGAATAAATCCAGATGCTAATGTTAATTTAAAGAGATTAGTAGATAAGGCAAAAAAGAGTCAGGTTCCTAGTGATATAATACAAAGGGCAATTGATAAAGTTAATAGTGGTGCAGATGAGAGTTATACATCTTGTAGATATGAGGGATTTGGACCAGGATCATCTACGATTATTGTTGATTGTCTAACAGATAATGTTAATAGAACAGTTGGTTTCGTACGTGCTGCATTTACAAAATGTAAAGGTAAACTTGGAGTTGAAAATTCTGTATCTCATTCTTATGAAAATTTATCAATAGTAGGATTTAAAGGCTTAACTGAAGAAGAAGCATTAGATGCAGTAATGATGGATGATATTGATATTAAGGATATAGAACTAGATGATGATTTAACTATTGTTTATGGAGATGCGAAGGATTTACATAAAATTAAAGAATCATTAAAAAAGGCTAAAAATGATATTGATTTTGAAATAGATGAAATAAGTATGATCCCAATTGATAAAATTACACTTGATGGAGAAGATAAAGAAATGTTTGATAAGTTATTATCAATGCTTGATGATATAGAGGATGTACAAAATGTATATCATAATGTTAATTTATAATGGTATTATAAAATTATATGTTTAATTTTTATTAGCACTTTGATTATGTAAGGGATAGCATCCCTTTTTCTTTTTTTTAAAAAAGTGATATAATATTAATAGGGGTAGTGATAGAATGTCTAAGAAGAGAAAGATAACTAAACATAAAATATATGGCAGTACTATTAATACATCACGCCCAAAAAGAAGAAAAGGAAGACTAAGGGTTGATAGAATAATTATGGTTCTATCAATATTTATACTTATCATATTTAGTCTTAAACTAATACCATATATAACTTATAACAATAAAATTTATAATACTATTATAAAATCTAACGATAAAAGCGTAGTTATTAATAAAAAGTATAATAAATTAAAACTATATAATAAAACTATTAATTACATAAAGAAGAAAAAAATAAAAATTATAATAAAAGATAAAAAATATAAGGTATCTATTTTACCTAATAATATAAAAAGAAAAATGGATATATCAATAGATACCTATTCACGTAAACTTTCATATTCTAATTTTAATAAAACAAAATCCTATATTATTGAAAATGTTGATAAATTTGAATCAGTTACAGTTAAATTACCAAAATATTTAAGTAATAAAAAAGTAGTAGATATATATGGGGTAAAGGATAATAAAGTAAAGGGTTTAAATCTTGGTTTGAAGTTAAAAAATGATAAAGTTACATTTAAAACAGGGGACTTTGATAAATACTTTATTACTTACATAAAAGTTGATAAAATAACTGTTAAAAATATGACAGTAAATATTGACGATGTAATTAAAATAGATATAAAATACACCCCTAGTAATGCAACCATAAAAGATATTGAATATATTAATATTGGTGATATATTTATGTTAAATGAAAATAATGAACTTATTGCAAAGAAGGAAGGTACTTCGTATATAAAGATAAAACATAAGGCTGATAATATACAAAAAAAGGTAAAAATAAAAGTTATATCAAAAAAGAATAATATTGAGGTAAGGGATGGTTTAACATATATTGATGGAATACTTATAGTTAATAAAACATATCGACTTCCTAAAGATTATGATCCTGGTAAACTTAATGAAGATGCACTTAATGCCTTTTATGAAATGAGAAAAGATGCAGCAAAGGATAATATAACTTTATGGATACAATCTGGTTATAGATCATACAGCACACAGAGTGATTTATATGAAAATTATGTTAAAAAAGATGGAAAAGAAAAATCAGATACATATTCCGCAAGACCAGGACACTCTGAACACCAAACGGGCCTTGCTATGGATTTAAATATAATAGATTCATCTTTTGAAGGTACAAAGGAAGCAATATGGATTGCAAAAAACTCTTATAAATATGGTTTTATAATTAGATATCCTAAGGAAAAGGAAAATATAACAGGATATAAATATGAACCATGGCATATAAGATATCTGGGTAAAGAAATAGCTAAAAAAGTTTATGATAGTGGGTTAACACTTGAAGAATATCTTCATATTGATTCAAAATATAGTGAATAAATAGATAAAATATGTTATAATAGCTCTCATGTAAAAAAGGAGAGTTTTATTATGATGCAAGTTGAAATTGATTTAGAAAATGCTATAAAATTTATAAAAGGTAAGCAAATTGATATAAAACACTATAAACCAGTTCAGATATATTCTGATTATTCATTAAAACATTTTAAAAATTATAAACTAGAAAATAGAAACGTTTTAACTAGACTTGGAAGTTATCATGAAGTTGCTGATCTTGCCTCTTATAATGCAAATGTAACATGTTATAGTGCAAACAGATTTGATATTTATTTTTTAAATTTATTTATAACATCTTTCAATTTACTATACGAGGATCATTTTAACTATTTTATTAAAAACTATAAGAATTATACCCAAACTTTCTCTTATAAAATTTATGAACTATTTCGTGGAAAACTATCAGATCATACTAGATTCTTCTTCGATGAGTTATATAAAAAATTTAATGGTCTTGAAATGTTAAATTCGGGTATTATAAGTGATACTAAGTATAGTTATGAGATTTTTTTAAAAACGGTAAGACATTTTTTAAGTGGAAAATATAGTATAGAAAAAATGAACAAAATAACTTACATAAATATAGAAGAGGATGACTTATTAAATAAATTAATTAATGAAGAAACAAAATTTAATTTCATTAATTTATCATATAATCTTGATAAGATAAATAGTAGAGAATTTGTTAATATTTGTAATTCATTAGAACATTTTTCTAAGATTTTAAGTGAACATGGTAAGGTACAAGTTTTTACTACAAAGGATGCAGATATTATATTACCTGAATTTAAAAGGATACAGACAAGAAGTATTGATGATACTGAAACAAATAAAAATGATTGTAAAAAAGAGTATGCATATATGTATACAAAAGAAAATAATATTGACAAATAATAAATTAAAGTAATAAAATATTATTGTTTGAAGGAGTGAAAAAAATGGGAAAAGTATATATATTTGGGCATCAAAATCCAGATACAGATTCTGTAACATCAGCAATTAGTTTATCTTATTTAAAAAATAAATTAGGAATGGATACGGAACCTAGGGTATTAGGTCATATTAATAAAGAAACAAAGTTTGCACTTAATTATTTTAATCAAAAAGAACCAAAATATTTAAATGATGTGAAACTTCAACTTAAAGACGTAGAGTACCATAAAGGCTTATATATGGATGAAAATGAATCTATATATAGTGTTTATAATTTTTTAAATGAAAATGGTGTTACTGGTGTACCTATTGTTACAAATAATAATAAGTATAGGGGTATAGTTACAGTTAAGGATATTGCTAGAGAGTTAATGGAAAATAATATAGAAACTCTAAATGCACTATATGATAATATTTTAAATGTACTTGATGCTGAAGAAATACTTAGATTTGATAATGAAATAAAGGGTAATATATTAACTGCTTCATATAGAAGTACAACATTTTTAAATGATGTGAAACTAAATAATGATAATATATTAATTGTAGGTGATAGGCATAGCATTATAGAAAAAGCTGTTAATAGTAAAATAAAACTCTTAATAATTACTGGTAATGGTGAAATAAAAGATGAACATTTAAAAATTGCAAATGATAATAAAGTAAATATTATTAGAACAAAAATGGATTCTTTTCATACATCAAAATTAACTTTATTTTCTAATTCTATAAAATCGATTTTAAGGAATGATGAATCTAAAATATTTAGGGAAAATGACTATTATGATGACTTTATAGATGCATCAAAAAAATTAAAACATAATAACTATCCAATACTTAACAGTAAAAATGAATGTTTAGGATTAATTAGAATTACAGAGATAGTTAAGAAGAATAATAAACAGGTAATTTTAGTAGACCATCAAGAAAAAGAACAAAGTGTAATTGGCCTTGATGAAGCAAATATACTTGAAATAGTGGATCACCATAAAATTGGTAATATTAATACTAATAATCCGATTAATTTTAGAAATATGACAGTAGGTAGTACAAACACAATTTTATATTTTATGTATAATGAAAATAATGTTGAGATACCTAAAAATATCGCAGGTATTATGCTTTCAGGTATTTTATCTGATACTCTTTGTCTTCAAAGCCCAACTACTACAAATCTAGATAAAATGGTAGTAGAAAATTTATCAAAAATCGTGGATGTTGATTATGAAAAATATGCACTTGAAATGTTTAAAGCAGGTACATCTTTAGAAGGATTAACTAAGGAAGAAGTTATTAAAAGTGATTTTAAATCATTTCCAGTTTTAGATGAAAAAATAGCAATAGGTCAGGTTTTCACCCTTGATGTTGACAGAATATTTGATGAACTTGATTCATATATAGAAAAACTTGAGGAAATAAATAACAAAGATGGATTTAAATTTATAGTTCTTGCAATTACAGATATATTAAAAAATGGTTCATATTTACTTTATACAAAAGATGTTAAAAAAGTACTTGAAAAAATATATAATGTAGAAGATATTAAACAAGGATATTATGTTGATGGACTTGTTTCTAGAAAGAAGCAAATATTACCAGCAATATTAGAAGAATTAAACTAAAGCAAATTTTTGCTTTTTTTCTTTATTGTAATAAAATTTTTATTATGTTATACTTAAAATAGATAAGGTGGAAAAATGAAGATAGATAATAAGGGCTTTGTAACTTCAATAATTTTATTTAGTTTATTAATTTTGTTTTTAGTGGTATTTTTTACATTACTTATTACAATAGATGGTTCCTCAAAAATAAATACAATTATAAAAAAGGATATACAAGGTAAGTTAGAAAATAGTTCTACATCGGTACTTCAAAAAGTATGGATATTTGAATATACAGGTGCCGAGGAAGTTTTTAAAGTACCAGAAAATGGTATATATAAACTTGAAACATGGGGTGCTCAAGGAGGTTCTTTTAATACGACATATATAGGTGGCCTTGGTGGTTACTCAAAAGGTGAAATAAAATTAAATGAGGGTGAAACACTTTATATAAATGTTGGTGGTAAAGGTTCTTCATATTCAAAAACTACTATTAGCTTAGGAGGTTATAATGGTGGTGGAGATGGTGGAGTTAATAGCGTTAGTTCATCAATGCAGGGTGGATGCGGAGGAGGAGGCGCTACGCATATAGCAACCGAATCAGGATTACTATCATCACTATCAAAGTATGCTGGAGATAATAATTCACCAATTCTTATTGTCGCAGGTGGTGGCGGAGGTCCAGCTAGCCTAAACGAAACAGACAATGCTTATATAGTGCAAGGAGAAAATGGAAGTGGTGGAGGCATTAAAGGAGCAAGCGGGGGATATGCATCCACTTATCCTAGTTATTATGCAACAGGAGCTACTCAAACCTCTGGTGGAAATGATAATGCAGAGGCAAGTGAAACTAGCAAGGGAACCTTTGGAAAGGGTGGTTCAGCATTTACTAGTTTTGGTGGAAATGGTGGTGGCGGAGGCTACTATGGAGGTGGAGGTTCATCTAGATTTCATTCAGGTGCTGGTGGAGGATCTGGATACATAGAAAACTCTAGACTTTTAAATTCATTAACACAAAATGGTGTAAGAGAAGGTAATGGATATGTTAAAATAACATATTTAGGAAATTAAGAGCCCTAGTGGCTTTTTTCTTTACATAAACAAAGCGTAAAATTACTTGTAAATCCTTAAAAAAATGTGATATAATCACTTATAGTGAAAAGTAAAGGAGATGTACTATGGCAGAATACAATGAGAAATCAATTAAGATACTAGAGGGCTTAGAAGCGGTAAGAAAAAGGCCTGGTATGTATATTGGTTCAACAGATAAACGTGGTCTTCATCATTTGATTTGGGAAATAGTAGATAATTCAATAGATGAAGTTATGAATGGATATGGTAGTGAAATAAAGATTATACTTCATTCTGATGGATCTGTTAGTGTATCTGATAATGGACGTGGAGTTCCTGTTGGTAAACATGAATCAGGTAAAAGTACTGTTGAAGTAATTTATACTGTTCTTCATGCAGGTGGAAAATTTGAGGAAGGAAACTATAAGGTATCAGGTGGTCTACATGGTGTTGGAGCATCCGTTGTTAATGCTTTATCAAAATGGATGATAGTTACATCAAAAAGAGATGGTGCAGAATATACTATTAGTTTTAAAAATGGTGGAGAAGTTAATACTAATCTAAAAAAGGTAGGTACTACTAGTAAGACTGGGACTACTGTAAGATTCATGCCAGATGATGAAATATTTTCTACTACTAATTTCTCTTTTACAACTATTTGTGAAAGAATGCAAGAGTCTGCATTTTTACTTAAAGGATTAACAGTTGAAGTAATTGATGAAGCAGATAAGAAAGAAGTTAAATATCATTATGAAAACGGAATTAAATCATTTGCAGAATATATGAATGAGGGGAAAAATGTACTTCATAATGTATTTCATTTTTCAGGTGAAAAAGATAAAATAGAAGTTGAAATAGCGATGCAGTATACTGATACATATAATGAAAGTATTATCTCATTTGTAAATAATGTTAAGACATCTGATGGTGGCTCACATGAAGTAGGTTTTAAAACTGCACTTACAAAGGTATTTAATGAATATGCTAAAACTAATGGATATTTAAAGGCAAAGGATAAAAATTTTGATGGTTCTGATGTAAGAGAAGGATTAACAGCAGTTATATCACTTAGAATTCCAGAAGCATTACTTCAATTTGAAGGACAAACTAAAGGGAAACTTGGAACACCAATTGCTAAATCTGTACTTGAAAATATTGTTACTGAAAAACTAGGATATTATTTAGAGGAAAATAAAGAAACTGCAGTTACAATTGTTAATAAAGCATTAAAAGGAAAATTAGCAAGAGAAGCAGCTAGAAAAGCAAGAGATGAAGCAAGAAAAGAAAAAGGAATTAAAAAAGAAAAAAATATTAGTGATAAGTTAGCACCTGCACAAAAGAAAGACCCATCTAAAAATGAATTATTTATAGTAGAAGGAGACTCTGCAGGAGGTTCTGCTAAAACAGGAAGAGATAGAAGATATCAAGCAATATTACCTCTTCGTGGTAAAGTGCTTAATACAGAAAAGGCTAAAATAGAAGATGCTTATAAAAATGCAGAAATAAATACGCTTATTTATACAATAGGCGCAGGAGTTGGTTCTGACTTTGATATTAAAGATTGTAATTATGATAAGGTAATAATAATGACAGATGCTGACGTTGATGGATCACATATACAAGTACTATTAATAACATTCTTTTATAGATTTATGAAACCTTTAATAGAAGAAGGTAAACTTTATATAGCAACTCCACCTTTATATAAATTAGAATTTTCAAAAAATGAAATTGTGTATGCATATACTGATGAAGAGTTAAAAGAATATACTAAAGGAAGAAAGCCAATAGATATCCAAAGATACAAAGGTTTAGGTGAAATGGATGCGGAACAACTATGGGAGACAACTATGGATCCAAATAATAGATTACTTATTAGAGTTAAGATAACAGATGCAGCTTTAGCAGAGAAAAGAGTATCGGTTTTAATGGGGGAAGAAGTTGAACCTAGAAAAGAATGGATAGAAGAAAATGTAGTATTTTCTCTAGAGGATAGTTATAAAATATAGGAAGTAGGTGAAAAAGATGGCTAGAAAAAAAGAGGAAGAAAGTACAATTGTTCAAAAAATACATGATTATGCTTTAGAGGAAATCATGGGTGATAGATTTGCATCTTACGCAAAAGAAATTATTCAAGATAGAGCACTTCCTGATGTTAGAGATGGACTAAAACCTGTTCAAAGAAGAATTCTTTATGGTATGTATGAAAGCAAAAATACATATGATAAAAAATATCGTAAAAGTGCTAAAGCTGTTGGAGAAATTATGGGTAACTATCATCCACATGGTGATTCATCTATATATGATGCGATGGTAAGAATGAGTCAGTACTGGAAAATGACTACTCCCTACATAGATATGCATGGTAATAATGGATCAATGGATGGAGATTCAGCTGCCGCTATGCGTTATACAGAAGCAAGACTTTCTAAAATAAGTAATGAACTACTTAAAGACATTGAAAAAAATACTGTTAATATGGCTCCTAATTATGATGATACTAGATTAGAACCTACTGTACTTCCTTGTAAGTTCCCTAATTTGTTAGTAAATGGATCAACCGGAATAAGCGCAGGATATGCAACAAATATTCCACCTCATAATCTAGGTGAAGTAATAGATGCTACTATAAAGAAAATAGATAAACCAAATTGTTCTTTTGAAGAAATATTTGATATTGTTAAAGGACCAGATTTTCCAACTGGTGGGGTAATCGAAGGGAAAAAACAAATAGAGGAAGCATACAGGACTGGTAAAGGAAAAATAAATATCAAATGTAAATATGAAATAGTAAAAGAAAAGGGTAATCATCAGATAATAATTAGCGAGATTCCATTTGAAGTAAATAAGCAAAATCTAGTTAAGAAAATAAACGATATTAGAATAGAAAAGAAGATAGATGGAATAGTTGATGCTAGAGATGAAACTGCAAGAGGTGATTTAAGAATTGCTATTGATCTAAAAAAAGATGCTAATAGTGAACTTATCTTAAATTATTTACTTAAAAATACAGATATGCAAATATCATATAGTTTTAATATGATTGCAATAGTAAATAGAAGACCAAAACTTGTAGGTATACTTGAAATACTTGATGCATATATTGCACATCAAATAGAGGTAATAACAAGAAGAAGTAAATTTGATCTTGAACATGCTAAAGTTAGAATGCACATAGTAGATGGTTATTTAAAAGCTATGAGTATATTAGATGAGGTAATAAAGTGCATTAGAAAGAGTAATAATAGACTTGATGCTATTAATAATTTAGTAAAAGAATTTGAATTTACAAGTGAGCAAGCTACTGCAATAGTAGATATGAAACTTTATAGATTAACTAATACTGATGTAGTCGCACTAGAGGAAGAAAAAGCAAATTTAGAGAAGATAATTGCTTTTCTAAATTCAATATTATCGGATGATAAAATTTTATTTAGACAAATGAAGAAAGAACTTCTTGAAATAAAGAAAGAATATAGTTCTGATAGAAAAACACAAATTAAGGATGAAGTAACCGAAATTAAGATAGATACAAGTGCCATGATTCCAAAAGAAGATGTTATTGTTGTAGTAACAAAAGAAGGATATGTAAAAAGAGTTTCTAAAAAGAGTTATGCATCATCAAATATTGAAGATATCAATTTAAAAGAAAATGACTATGTAATAGGTTTATATGAAATGAACACATTAGATACAGTATTATTATTTACTGATTTAGGTAATTATTTATATGTTCCAGTCCATGAACTTCCAGATTTAAAATGGAAAGATTTAGGTAAGCATATTAGTAATATTATAAGTGTAAAATCAGAAGAAAATATAATAGCTAGTATACCAGTATTTGATTTTAATAACAATCAAATAATAACTATATTTACTAAAAATAGTATGGTAAAAAGAACATTAATTTCAGATTTCAAAGTCTCAAGATATTCAAAAGAAATTACATGTATTAAATTAAAAGATGACGATAAAGTAGTTAGTGTTACAAATTCCAGTGATAAAGAAGTACTTACTATTACAAGTGATGGGTATGCACTTTGGTATTCAGTTAGTGAAGTACCAATATCAGGTATAAAATCATCTGGTGTAAAATCTATAAAATTAAAGAATGATTACGTAATAGGCGGTTATTTATTTAATCAAGGTAATGAGTATGTTACTATATTTACTGACAAGATGACTTCAAAAAGAGTTAGAATATCAGACCTTGAAAAATCATCAAGATCAAGAAGAGGTTTACTTATAATTAGAGAGGTAAAGACAAACCCTCATAAAATAATAAAGGCATTTGTAACAAATTCAAAAGAAATATTAGGTTTAGTAAATTCTAGTGGTATAAATATAATTAAAAATTCAGAAATAACAATAAACGATAGACATTCAACGGGTTCAAATATTTCTAAATCTAAAATAAAGGATGTATTTTTAATTCAGCATTTGAAGTCAAAAAAAGAATTAGAAGAAGAAATAGAAGTATTAGATGAAGTTCAAAAAAAAGATATATCACTAAAAGAAATAGATGATAAAATTATGACTATTGATGATTTTTTAGATGATTTTGAAGTATAATTAACAGTTTAAACATTAATATGATTAATTTTATTGACTATAATAATTAATATAAGTTATAATTAATTAAAAGAGGAGATGATAATTTATGCCAACATGGGCAATAGTAGTTCTTGTTATTATAGTACTTATTATATTATGGGCAATAGGTGTGCAAAATTCTTTAGTTAAGAAGAAAATGCTTGCGGAAAATGCATTTGCGGATATTGATGTACAATTAGTTAAAAGATATGATCTTATTCCAAATATAGTAAATACCGTAAAAGGATATGCAAAACATGAGAAAGAAACTTTAGAAGGGGTAATTAATGCTAGAAATAAAGCTGTTAATGCACAAGGCGTTAATGATAAAATAGATGCTGATAATCAAGTTACACAAGCAATAAGTAGATTATTTGCATTAACAGAAAGTTATCCAGAATTAAAATCTAATATGAATTTTCTAAATTTGCAAAGTGATTTAAAATCAGTTGAAGCTGAACTTGCTGGAGCTAGAAAATATTATAATGCAGCAGCTAGAAATTATAATTATGCAATTAGGGTTATACCTGCATGTATAGTAGCTAAATTATTCCATCATAAGGATATGGAAATGTTTAAGGCAGAAGAAGAACAAAGAAAAAATGTAAAAGTTGAATTTTAAACTAGGAGGAAGATATGAAAAAGAATAAGATTAGTTTACTTTTTATATCTTTTTTTCTGTTTTTTGCTTTACCGTTTAGTGTAAAGGCAGATGATGGATATATAATAGAAAAATATGATGTTGATATAAAGGTAAACGAAAATAATGTACTTAATATTACTGAAACAATAGATGCTAATTTTATACTTGAAAGTCATGGCATAAAGAGGCAAATACCTATAAAAAATAAATATTCTAGAAAAGATTTTGATGTTGAAACAAAAGCAAAAATAAATAATATTAGTATAAATGAAACTTATACAAAATATAAAGAAAATGGCAATCTAATATTGAAAATAGGAGACGCTTATACAACAATTACAGGAAAAAAACAATATATAATTAAATATGATTATGATATTGGAGATGATAATGTAGATGACTTTGATGATTTATATTTTAATATAATAGGAACAGAATGGACTACACAAATAGAGGATGTTACATTCAAAATAGAAATGCCAAAGGAATTTGATGAAACACTCGTAAATTTTACAGTAGGTTATTATGGATCAACATATTATGAGGATGTAGATTATATAGTAAATGGTAATGTAATTACTGGTTATATAAAAAAAGATCCATATACTTTGCATGCACTAAGTGCAAAGGAAGGACTAACTGTTAGAATTGAACTTCCTGAAGGATATTTTAAAGGAGAGAGAAAAGTATTTGATCCTACTATATTAATTATAAGTAGTGTATCATTATTAAATATTTTATTAACCATTATAGGAATAAATCTTTTTAAGAAATATAGTTATAGAAAAAAAGAACTATTAGTACCAGAATATATTGTTCCTGATGATTTACCTCCAGCTGAAATAGGGTATTTATATGATGGAAGAACAAGGAGTAATCATATTGTATCTTTAATAATTTATTTAGCAAATAAAGGATATTTACAAATAAATGATGAAGGTAAAAATAAATTCTCTTTGAAAAAAATTAGTGAAATAAATGATAATGAACCAGAATATATTAAAACTACATTTAATGGTTTATTTAAAAGGGTAAATTCAGAAGGTGTTGTAAAAAAATCTGATTTATCTGAAAAGTTTTATACAACACTACAGACAGCTCTTATAAAATTATCAAAAACACATAAAATATATAATAGTTCCCATATATGGTGTTTACTATTTTATATTCTTATGATAGTACTACCTAAATGTCTAGAAATATTTTTATTACCACTTACAACATATAGATTAAAATATAATTACATGATATTTTTTATAATTTATATAATAGTATCATCTATAAGTTTAATTTTAGCAATTATATTTATAATTAATAATAAAAAAAGAGCAGATGACGCAACTAAATATTACAATAAAATTAGAGGATTTAAAAACTATATGGAATTTGTTGAAAAAGATAAACTTGAAATGTTAGTTTTAGAAAATCCTAATTACTTTTATGATATTTTACCTTATGCTTATGTTCTTGGGGTATCTGATAAGTGGAGTAAAAAATTTGAATCTATTGCAGTTTCCCCTCCATCATGGTATACAGGTACAATGTATATGCCATCAACAGGTAAATTTAATTCATCCTTATTTAATTCATCCCTAGTTAAGACGTTATCATCTACAAGTAAAACAATGAGCTCAAGACCATATGAATCAAGTGGTACATCAGGCGGAGGAAGTTTCTCAGGTGGTGGCGGATTCTCCGGTGGCGGAGGAGGAGGCGGCGGCGGTAGTCGCTGGTAACAAATAAACTGTAAATTTTAATAATTTTAGGCATATATTATACTAGGTGGTTATATGTCTAAGAAAGAGGAATTTAAATTATTTGTTAAAGATCATCCACAGTTAATAAGATTTGTTAAAACAGGCGAAATGACATGGCAAAAATTTTTTGAAGTATATTCTCTATATGGAAATGATCAAGGAGTATGGGATAAATATTTTAAAACTGATGAAGATAATTCTTCTTCAGAAACAAAGGAAAGTATATCGGTATCTGATTTGATAGAAATGGTAAAAAAAGTAGATCTTAATAGTGTTCAAAAAAATATTACTAACATAAATAAAGCACTCGCACTTGTTCAATCTTTAATTACGAAGGAAGAAGTGCCTCAAGATACTTATACGCCAAGGCCATTATATAAGAAGTTTGAAGATTAATGAGATTAGATATCCAGTTCAAAATTAAAAATGATCCCATGTTACAGAAATTTGTAAGAGAAAATTCATATTGGTATAAGAATCTAAATAGAAATCCGGATTCAATAAACTATTTAATAAGAGATATGAAAGAAAAATATAAATTAACAACATCTGATAAAATAAATAATTTATCAGAAAAATTAGATTTAATAAGAACATTTATGAATGTATTAAAATAAAGGAAAATATATGAAAGAAAAAACTAAGTTTATAGTGCAAAAAATAGATAAAACAGACGAAGTAAAAAGATTAAAAATATTAAGAGAAAAACTTAATAATAATGATTATTATTTAAATTTAATGAATAGTATTGTAAAAGAAGGAACATCAGATAATATTATTGATATGAGAAAAAAACTTTTTGCAATTCCTGAACTTAAGGAATATTTAAAATTGCAAAATCAATTAAGACTATTATCTATTAGTATAAATAATATAATTATAAGTGTATTAAATTAAAAAAATAATTTAAACTACTTGAGAAAGTAGTTTTTTTTCTGTATACTTAAATTGGTGAATAGTATGAGAATAATTAGTGGATTTTTAAGGGGTAGAGAAATAAAAGGTTATACAATAGATGGTACAAGACCTACAATGGATAGGGTAAAAGAGTCTATGTTTGCGATTATCCAAGATTATATAAAAGATAGTGTATGCCTTGATTTATTTGCAGGTACAGGTAACCTTGGAATAGAAGCAATTAGCAATGGAGCAAAAAAATGCTACTTTGTTGATAAAAACAAAATTGCAACAAAAATAATTAAAGATAATATTAATAAATTTGAAATACAAGATAAATGTGAAGTAATAAATAAAGATTATTTAGATGCACTTGATTACTTTAAGGAAAACAGGATAAAATTTAATATCGTATTTTTAGATCCCCCATACGAGAATCATGTAATTACTGAAATCTTTAAAGTTTTATATAGAAGAAGACTATTAAAAAGAGATGCTATTGTAGTATGTGAATATCTAGATGAGGATATAGAAACTGAATATTTTGAGGTAGAAAAATCAAAAAATTATGGTTATAAAAAGGTTGGAATATATGTACCAAAAAAGTAAATAATAAAATTAACTGTAAAATTTATGTAATTTTAAGCATGAATATTGACTACTGGATACTTAAATGATATTATGTAAATAGGGTAGTATAGGAGGAATAAGTTATGAAAACTATAAATAAAAAAGGGTTCACATTAATAGAGTTATTAGCAGTTATTGTAATACTCGCAGTTATTATGGTTATTGCGGTACCAAATATTTTAAATGTTATTGATAGTACAAAGAAAAGTGCTTGGGAAAGTAATGTTAAATTAATAGAAGAAGCAATTGAATTAAATAATGCTATCGCAGGTACAAATGGAGTAAATAGATTTGACTATAACGCTACTTGTACATCTAGCGCCGAAACATATGGTAAGGATATAACTACAGCTATAAAGTCAATTGTTGATATTTCTGATACTGTAGTAAAATGCCCTGCTGATGAAAGTGGAGTTAATGGTGGACAACTAATTATAGAACCTTCATCAGATGGTCAATTTAAAGGACAATCATCTTACACTATAGCTTGTACATCATCTAGTTGTAGTTCTACAAAGAATGAGTAATAGTTTTAATAAAGTACTTTGAAAAAAGTACTTTTTTTGATATAATTTACTTGGTGATAGTTAATGTTAATAATAGGATCTCATGTATCATTTAATAAAAATGAACAATTACTTGGTAGCGTAAAAGAGGCACTTGGTTATGGAAGTAATACATTTATGTTTTATACAGGTGCTCCTCAAAATACTAATAGAAGTGATATAAATGAAAGTTTAATAAAAGAAGCAGATAAGTTGATGAAAGAAAATGGCATAGATAAAAATAAAGTAATAGTACATGCTCCATATATAATTAATCTTGCTAATGATTCAAAGAGTTATGATTTTTCAATAAATTTTTTAAAACAAGAGATAGATAGATGTGCTAAATTAGGTATTAAAAATATAGTCCTTCATCCAGGTTCTCATGTTGGGCTTGGTGAATTAAAAGGGTTAGATAATATTGTTTTTGCCCTTAAGGAAATATTAAAAGATGATAAGGGTGTAAAAATATTACTTGAGACAATGGCAGGAAAAGGTAGTGAACTTGGTAAAACAACTGATGAACTTAAATATATTATAGATAATGTTAATAGATGTAATTTGGGTGTATGTCTAGATACCTGTCATCTTCATGATTCTGGAGTGGATTTAAATAACTTTGAAGAATACTTAAAAGAGTTTAATGAAAAGATTGGTATTGATAAAATAGGATGTATACACGTTAATGATAGTATGAACGGTATATCATCACATAAAGACAGACATGCCAATATTGGGTTTGGTAATATTGGATTTGATACACTTATTAATATTATTTATAATCCATTATTTGAAGATATCCCAAAGATACTTGAAACTCCATATGTGACAAAGATGGATGATTCAAAGGAAAGAGTATATGCTCCATATAAGTCTGAAATAGATATGATTAAAAATAAAAAATTTAATTCAAATATGATAAATGAACTAAGAGTTAATTAATTTGTAAAGAATAGTGTAAACTATTCTTTTTTTTGTATTTTTTTGTAATATGTATGGACATATAAAAAACTAAATAGTATAATAATGTTAATCAGTGGGACAAAGTGGATGATTGTGGGGGATGTATATGATGATGGGTGAGTATCATCATAATATTGATGAAAAGGGAAGATTAATAATTCCATCAAAGTTTAGGTTTGAACTTGGTGAGAAATTTGTAATAACAAGAGGTATTGAGGAGTGTTTATTTGTTTATTCTATTGAAGAGTGGAATAAGATAATAAACAAATTAAGAGAACTTCCTTTTACAAATAAAGATGCCCGTACGTTCATGAGAATGTTTTTATCTGGTGCCGCTGAATGTGAACTCGATAAAAATGGTAGAGTCAATATAGCAAGTACACTTGCAAATTATGCCCATTTGGAAAAAGAATGTGTAATAGTAGGTGTAAACGATAGACTTGAAATATGGTCTAAAAATAAATTTGAAGACTTCTTTAATAATAATATTGAAAACTTTAGTGATATAGCGGAGAATCTATTCAGTGCATGTTAGTGTATTACTTAATGAATCAATAGAAAATTTAAATATTAAAGAAGATGGTATATATGTTGATTGTACTTTAGGTTATGCAGGTCACAGTAAAGAAATATTAAAAAGAATAAAAGAGGGAAAATTATTCGCCTTTGATCAAGATGGGGAAGCTATCAAATATAGTAAAAAGATTCTTGATCAAACAAATGGTAATTATGAAATTATTAATAGTAATTTTGCATTTATAAAAACTGAATTAAATAAAAGAGGAATTAACAAAGTTGATGGTATTTTATTTGATTTAGGTGTTTCAAGTGTGCAACTTGATTCAGCAGAGAGGGGATTTAGTTATCATAAAGATGCTAAACTTGATATGAGAATGGATTTAAATAGTCCACTTAGTGCCTATGAAGTTGTTAATAATTATTCATATGAAGAATTAACAAAAATATTTTATGAGTATGGTGAGGAAAAATATTCAAAGCAAATAGCAAAAGCTATAGTTAAAGAAAGAGAAAGTAAAAAAATAGAGACAACACTTGAGCTTGCTGAAATAATAAAGAAAAGTGTTCCAGAAAAATATAGAAGAAATTCCCATCCTGCAAGAAAGGTATTTCAGGCAATAAGAATAGAAGTAAATAAGGAACTTGAAGTATTTGAAAAGGCTTTAAATGATTCAATAGATTTACTTAATAGCGGTGGAAGAATATGTGTAATTACGTTCCATTCATTAGAAGATAGAATATGCAAATTAAAATTCAAAAAAGAAAGTGAAATAAATAGTTTTTATAAAGGTTTACCAGAAATACCATCTGAATATAAGCCTAAAATAAAATTAATAAAGAAAATAAAACCTAGCATGGATGAACTTGAAAATAATAATAGATCAAGGAGTGCTATACTTAGGGTTGCAGAAAAATTATAAAGGGTGATTTAAATGAAGAAGAATAAAAAGAAAAATACGGCAAAACTTCAAAAATTTGAGAAAAAATATACTTTGGTTGGAACGGTTGCATTATTATGTTTATGGATTGTAAGTTTCTTTGCAAAGATATCTTTATCCTCAATAAATGTTGAGGTTGAAAGACTAGATAAAGAGGTATCGAAACAAGAAAAAACTAATCAAAGTCTTGTTATGAAAGTAAATGAGCTTGCATCTTTAGAAAACATACAAGCAGTTGCAAGTTCAGAAGGATTAGCGTATAATAATAGCAATATAGTAATAGTTAATAATCAATAAAGGATGTGCTTAAAATGAGGAAGGAAAAGATGGTGAATAAGGTTCATATTAATAAACTTATATTCATTATAAGCCTTCTTTTATTTTGTACCATAATAATTAGGTTGATATATCTAAATTTATCTCCTACAATAGATGGGATAAATTTATCTGAATTTGCAAAAAATAGAAACACTACTAAAGAGACTTTATATGCAACAAGGGGAACAATTTATGATTCTAATAAAGAAATACTTGCTCAATCAGTAGATTCTTATACAATAATTGCATATTTAGATAAAAGCAGGAGTAAAAATTCTTTAAAACCAAAGCATGTAGTTGATAAAGAAATGACCGCTGAAAAACTTTCTCCTATCTTAAATATGACAAAAGAAAGAATACTTGAACTTTTAAATCAAAAAGGTTTATACCAAGTTGAATTAGGTCCAGGTGGCAAGGGACTTACTGAACTTCAGAAAGAGGAAATTGAAAAGTTAGAATTACCAGGAATTGATTTTATTAGTACTACCAAAAGATATTATCCAAATCTTGATTTTGCATCATATATACTTGGTTACGTAAAAACTGATGAAGAAACTTCTCAAATGAATGGTGAAATGGGGGTTGAACTTTATTACAATAAGGAACTTACTGGTACTAATGGTTCACTTGAATATCAAGTAGATGCAAATGGTTATAAACTCATTACAAATAGTGATGCATCAGAGATTAGAATAGATAAAATAGATGGTATGGATATATACTTGACAATTGATAGTAATGTTCAACTAATTGTAGAAAGGGCATTAAATACGTATTTTGAATCATCGGGTGCAACAAATGGTGGTGTAGTAGTTGCGGATGCCAAAACTGGCAAAATACTTGCATCAACAAGTAGACCTAGTTTTGATCCAAATATAAAAGATATAAAAAGTTACTTAGATCCACTTGTTTCAGTTGCTTTTGAACCAGGTTCTACAATGAAAACATATACCTACATGACAGCTTTAGAAAAAGGAACTTATAAGGGTGATGATAAGTTCATGTCTGGTACTATGGAAATTAGCGGATATACAATTAGGGATTGGAATAGAGTTGGTTGGGGTGAAGTTACATATGATTATGGTTATATGCAGTCATCTAATATAGGTATTGCCAATTTAGTAAGTAAATATATTACAAGAGATGATTTATATTCATATTTTGATAAATTAGGATTTGGAAAGAAAACTGGCATAGAACTTCCAGGTGAGGTGACAGGTAAAATATCATTTAAATATGATATTGAAGTTGCAACAGCGGGATTTGGCCAAGGTATTACGACAACTCCAATTCAACATATAAAGGCACTAACCTCGATATCGAATAATGGGTACTTATTAAATCCAACAATAATTGAAAAAATAGTTGATTCTAATACTAAAAAAACAGTATATAAATATAAGGATAAAAAAGGTACTAAGGTAGCAAGTGAATCTACAGTAAATAAAATTAAGGATTTGATGAACTCTGTTGTAAGTAATCCTCAGGCAACAGGACATATTTATTATCTTGATGGATATAACATAATTGGTAAAACAGGTACAGCTCAAATATTAAATCCAAATACAGGACAATATTACTCAGGTGATATAGCAGCTATAAAGTCATTTGAAGGTATGTATCCTAAAGATGATCCTAAGTTTATATTTTATATATATCTAGAAAGAGCTAGATCAAATAAGATGCCTGATATATTAAAATCAATTATTAAGGATATAGAGACATATTATAATATTACAAAGGTTAATACAGGGGATACAAAAAACTACAAAATGGAAAACTTTTTGAATAAAAATGTTGATACAGTAAAAAATACACTAAATTTATTCGGTATTAAATATGAGATAATAGGTACAGGAAATAAAATAATAAACCAGTATCCATTAAATGGTACAATAGTAAATGGTAAAGTATTTTTGGTTACTAATTCAAGTGATATAACTATTCCCAATATTGTTGGATATTCTAGAAAAGATGCAGTAAATCTAGTAAGATTATTGAATCTTGATTATTCTTTAGAAGGTAATGGCTATGTATCTACTTATAATGTAGAAGTGGATGAAAATGGTAAACCTATAAAAGTTAATATTGTATTAAATGATAAATACAAGTAAAGATTATATTGGACAATAATAAAATTTCAGAATTTATTAAATATTAAAGAAAACTAAAAGGTATGAAACAAGTTAAATTAGCAAACAAATTATTTGTACTAGAAAGGAAAAAAACTAAATTGGCGACCGCAAAGGGTACACAAAATATTTTGTTTTCATTGTTTTTATCAAAGAAACTTAATTGTATTCGATATCTTAAATGGTGTGAAGGATAAGAATACTAATGAAAATATAAATGATATAACTAAATATATGTAAATAAATAAGTAAAAAGATAATTTTAGGGGACTGCTGAAAAAGTACATAAAGATTATTGTAAACCATATCAGTAGTCTTTTTATTTACATTTTTTGTAAGTATTCTATTTACATAAACTGTAATTTTGGTGTATAATACTCTTGCAAAAAGGAGAGTTGTAGAAATGAAAAAAACAAAAATAGTATGTAGTATTGGTCCATCTACACAAAATTGGAAAAATTTTAAGGGATTAGTAGATGCTGGTATGAATGTAGCAAGAATTAACTTTTCACATGCTACCATGGAAGAAAGAAAAATTGATGAAGAATTAATTAAAAGAGCAAATGATGAACTTGGTGTACATATTGCAACATTATATGATACAAAGGGACCAGACTTAAGAACATGTACTTTTGAAGGAGATTATATTGATTTAGTTGAGGGAAAAACTATTCGTATAATTGAATCAGATGAACCTGGTACAAAAGATGCTATATCATTTAATTATAATGGTATATTAAAGGATTTAAAACCTGGTATGAGTGTACTTTTAGATGATGGATTTTATAAATTAGAAGTTGAAAGTAATGACTCTGATGGTGGTGTTACATGCAGAATTTGTAATGGTGGAACAATTAAAAGTAGACGTGGTGTGTGTATTCCAGGTATAAAACTAGATGTTCCATATGTAAGCGAGCAAGATAGAGAAGATATTAAATATGCTTGCGACCATGATGGTGATTATTTGGCAATATCATTTGTTAATAGTGCTGAAAATATTAAAGAGGTTAGAAAACTATGTGCTGAATTTGGCAAACCAAATATGCCTATTATATCTAAGATAGAAACTCAATATGCTATGGATAATTTAGATTCAATAATTGATGAAACAGATGTAGTCATGATAGCAAGAGGGGATTTAGGAATAGAAACAGGTGTTGAAAATCTTCCATTATACCAACAAATGATGATTACTAAATGCCGTGAAAAAGCTAAACCAGTTATAATGGCAACTCAAATGATGGCAAGTATGAAACATAGTATTAGACCTACAAATGCAGAAGTAACAGACGTTGCTAATGCTGTACTTGCAGGATGTGATGCTGTAATGACTAGTGATGAAACAACAATGGGTGAATATCCAGTTGAAACAGTTCAAAATATGGCTGAAATTTGTAAAAAGGTTGAAAGTTATTATAAATATGATAATAGATATGATTATACTGCTACTGATAAAACAGATATAATTGCTAGAAGTGTTGTTAATGCAAGTAATCAATTAAATTCAAAAGTAATAGTAGCAGCTACAATGTCAGGTCATACTGCTGCAGCTATTAGTAACTTAAGACCAGATGCACCTATACTAGCAACTGTACCTGGTGAAAAAATAGCTAAAGCAGTTTCACTTAATTATGGTGTATATCCAGTAGTTGTTGGAGAATATAAATCAACTGATGAACTTGTAAATGATGGTGTTGCTAAAGCTAAAGAATTTGCAGAGTTAAATAAGGGTGATCAAATAATTATTACAGGTGGTTTCCCTAATAATGGAAATAAAACTACAAACTTTATGAAAATAGAAGAAATTGATTAATTTCTTTTATTTTTGTTATAATATTAGTGAATGCAACCGAAACTTTACAAAATTTCAAAGCAAAGTTGGTAGAATGCAACCGTAAATAATATTAAAATTAATAGCGAAAGGAGTGAAATAATTTGAAATTTGGAGACAAGTTAATTGCTTTAAGAAAGAAAGCAGGAATGTCACAAGAAGAATTAGCAGAAAAATTAGGGGTGTCAAGGCAATCTGTATCTAAATGGGAAAGTAATAATACTTATCCAGAAACCGATAAGATAGTACAAATATGTAATATATTTGATTGTTCAATGGATGATCTTATTAATGATAATATAAGTACAATTGAAAATATAGAAAGAAAAAGTAAAAATAACTTAAATGTTGTACTTGATTCATTTTTAGAGTTTATAACAAAAACAATTAATATGTTTTGCGATATGAAATTCATAAGTGGACTAAAATGCGTAATTGAAATGATTATACTTTCAGTAATATTAATTATTGCAGGTTTAGTAATTGTAAGTTTTACTAGTTATATTGTAATAGATTTATTTTCTTTTATTCCGAGTATTGTAAGTGATATGTTTTGTCAAGTAATAGAAAGTCTAATTACTATATTATTTGTTATATTATCAATAATAATACTAGTACATGTATTTAAGATAAGATACTTAGATTATTATGATAAAGTATTAGATGAAAAAACAAATCAGAAGGATGGAGATGTTAAAAATGAAAAAATTTCCATTAGCAAAAAAGAGGACAAAAAAATTAAGTTTGAAAGTAACCCAAAGATAATAATTAGAGATGAAAAACATAGACCATTTGCATTCTTATCTATATTATCTAGAATAATAATATTTTTCATAAAATTTATGTTAATGTTCTTCGTATTAGGTCTAATATTTAGTTTACTAATATTTATAGTTTTATTTATTATATCAATTTCTTTAATAACTACTAATGCAATATTTATTGGAAGTACACTTGCACTAGCATCGGCTATTTCTGTTAATATAATTTTATTATTAGTAATAATTAACTTTATATTTAATAAAAAGCCTAATTATAAAATAATGTTAATAATATTTATGTCATCAGTTTTATTATTTGGTATAGGTATAGGCATATCTACAATTAGCTTAAAGAATATAGAAATAAAAGAAGAAAATATTAAGACGATTACTAAAGAAGAAAAAATTCCATATGATGAAGATATGATAATTTTAAATTATTATCTTGGGGATGTTGAGTATGTTATTGATGATAGTTTAAATAATAATATAAAATTAATGATAGAATATGATGATAGATTTTATTCACATAATTTAGTGATGAATCAAGATTATTATAAAATGAATAAAACTTTTGTTTCATTACACACTAATACAAATATTTTAAAAATATATAACGAAATAACAAAAGATTTAAAAAATAATATCTTAAGAGATTATACTAATGATAATTATATGAATATAACAGTTGTTTCATCAAAAAATGTAATAGAAAAAATAATTGGTAACACAAAAAAAGTATATTTTGTAGATGAAACAAATACAGAAAATGGATATATTTTATCAAACTTTGAACACAGAATTAGTGGTTATACTGAATGTACTGGAAATTATAATGCTAAAACAAATGAAATTTCTACAGATTTAGAAGGATGTACTTGTAAAATCAGAAATGAAAAAACAAACAGAGGAGATATTATAAATTATTCTTGTGATTGGGATTAAAAAGTATAAGAAATTATACTTTTTTTGGTGTATAATTAAATCGGTGAAAAGTATGGAAGATATATTTTATAGACTTTCTAAATCGAAATTTAGAAGTAAATTTAAACTTAGTTATAAAAATAAAAAATATATAGAAGATAAAGGTATAGATAAAATAAAAGAACATGCATACGATTTTATAAATAAAAGACTTGCACCTAAAGTAATCTTAAATGATGGAAAGCAAACACCTATGAGAGGTCATCCAGTATTTATTTCTCAACATGCAACTGCAACCTGCTGCAGAAATTGTTTATATAAATGGCATAAAATACCTATGAATAAAGAACTTACAAAGCAAGAGGTTGATTATATAGTAGATGTAATAATGAAATGGATTAACAAGCATATTCCAAAAGAAATGTAAAATCCAATAATTAGATGCGAAAAATATACTGAAAATATTAAATAGATTACTTGAAAATATTAAAAGACTTAAATTTGTTTAATTTAATTGTTGCTATTTATCATTTTTATTATATTGTCAATTAAATATTAAACAGTAATTTTAATTATTTATTAAACCGAGATATTTACAAAAGATTAGATATCTTCTTTTTTTCATATCAAATGATCCCATTCATATAATTAATTAGAGGTGGACATGTGTTTTTCAAAGATATTCATGTAAAAATTAGATTATTTTTTGTAATAGTTGTAATATTATTTCTCACTATAATTGGGAAAGTGATATATATCCAAGTATTTGAATACGATAAATTATCAAAATTATCAAGTGACTTATGGAGCCGTAATTTACCAGTAGAAGGATCAAGGGGATTAATTTATGATAGAAATGGTGTAGTACTTGCAGATAATGTTACTACAACTAGTTTAGTCTTAATACCCAATCAGATAAAGGAAAAGGAAAGGGCAATAAAAGAAATTTCTAGTATACTAAACGTAACAGAAGAAGAAATGGCAAAGCATGTAAATAAAAAGACTTCAATTGAAAGAGTACATCCAGAAGGTAGAAGACTATCATTTGAAGTAGCTGATAAAATAGCAGCCTTAAATATAGAAGGTGTATATTTAGTTAAAGAATCAAAAAGAAATTATCCATATGATTCTAATTTATCACATGTACTAGGTTATGTTGGTATAGATAATCAAGGCCTTTCAGGTTTAGAACTTCAATATGATAAATATTTAACTGGAGAATATGGTTCAATTAAATATTTTTCGGATGCTAAAGGTAATAAATTAGAGCTAAGCGAAATATATGAACAACCTCAAGATGGTATGAACTTAATGCTTACAATAGATAATAACATTCAACTTGCAGTCGAAAGGGAACTTGATAATGCAGTAAGTAAATATAATCCAGAACATGCTCTTGCAATTGTAATGGACCCAAACTCTGGTGAAATACTCGCAATGAGTTCAAGACCAAACTTTTCACCATCTAATTATCAAGATTATTCAATTGAGGAAATAAATAGAAATCTTCCAATATGGATGAATTATGAACCAGGATCAACATTTAAGATAATAACGCTTGCTGCATCCCTGGAAGAAAATACCGTTGATCTTCAAAATGATAGGTTTTATGATGGTGGAAGTGTAAGAGTAGCTAATGCCAAAATAAAGTGTTGGAAAACAAAAGGTCATGGTGCGCAGACATTTTTACAGGTTGTTGAAAATTCTTGTAATCTTCTGGTGAATACAGGAACACATTTAAGTTTATTGAGAACCCTTTAAATTCTATAAAACAAATTACCAAGATTGATGTTAATACTAACTATGATTTGATATATGATGGGGTATTATATTTTAATAATTCACCTGTTGTTATTCCAAACAGTGAAACCGTAGTAATCAAAAATGTAAAGAAAAAAAGTAAGAAAATAGGTGCAAAATTATTTGACATAAATACCAGTGATTACAAAAAATTGACTTCCAACAAGAGAGTTGAAATAATTCAATTATTTGATAAATTAGACGAGAAGATTTTGAAGAAATTTAATGGAATACATAGAAACTATTTAATGAAAGAAGTAGCATATAAAACTAATGTTAGATTAATGACTGTTGTTATTAAGCAAAATGAGTTGATTATAAATTTTGATAAGTCTGCTAAAGATTATGATACTAAAAATTTATTAAAAGAAAGAGCTGGATATCAAAATCAAAATATTTCTTACTCAATGTGTATTAGTAAACAGAGTGAACTTAATTATGTCATTAAATTGTTTGAAAACTTATATAATAATAAAACAGACAATAGCAAAGAATTGTATATTGATAATTTACTATCTGATATAACTAATAATATATTAAATATTGATAAATCTATAAAGAAGAAAAAAGTAAATAAAGGATTAATGTTTAAAGCTAGTAGAAACTTTGCTATTTTAGAAAGAAGAAAATATGGAATTAATGTAAGAATATTAGAAGTAAAAGATAATGATAATTTATTATCCGTAGTAGGTAGAACAAATTATGAACCTTTATGTAGATCGTTTAAAATTAAAACAAA